>NZ_ALCB01000103.1:0-22857 GCF_000282935.1 Actinomyces sp. ICM39 | reverse complement strand
CTCGGCGCGTCGTCTCGAAGCCCGGCCAGGCCCCGCCACCGCCCACGGGCGCCGCAGCCTGGCCCACCGGCGCCCTCCACACCGGCGTCGCTGTGTCGCTGTGCGTGTCTGGGCGCGTCGTCTCGAAGCCCGGTTTTGGTTGCCAAACAGCAATTCCGCACGTAATTCCCGTTTCACTGTTTCAAACTTTGAATTCGTATCGTTGGAATTGCAACGTTTTCGTGAGGTCTTAAACAATGACCGAGATAAATTACGTGCGAAATTTATCTGGCGCTTGTCTCACCGTTGTGCGTGGAGCTCCGCAGCTGGGTCTACCAATCCCTCCGCACGGGAAGCAATGGGGGTTTTGCAGCATTAGAAGCTGGCTGGCGGCGTATCTCCGGCGTGTCGCAGCTCTAATGATGCAATTCCCCCCGATTGGTGGCGGTGATCTCGCAGTTTGCAGTGGTGTCGTGGCCAAACTGCAGACCCATTGGGTGAAAAGACTCCAAAAACGGCTGGTTTTGCTGAATGGGTCTGCGATTTGGCGGAATCGATCGCTGTCGTGGTGTGTTGTTCGCGCGTTAGCCCTTGAACATGCACGTTACCCTGTTGACTCGCACGTAAACCCCCAGATATGCGCGTGGGTGCAGCCATCCACGCTCCACGAGGTGGGTTAACGTGCGCGTGAGAGGGTTTGATGAAGCTCCGGTTATATATCGGTGCGTCACGCCGTCGTGCCCCTGCAGGTGCCTGGGCCCAAATGCCGGCACCCAACCGCATGAGGCAACCGTGGCCTCGGGCAAGATTGGTTAGGCGAACCTGGCCTGAAAAATGAAAGCGTCAATGACCTTAAAACGCTGAAATCCGAGGATTATTCCCTCGCGACTACGAGATAGTGAAACATTTGACTAAAGGGCTGTTAGCACTAGAAATCCTGGGACCAAAGGGCCAAGATGGATGTGTCTGAAGGGCACAGCCCCACAAGGGCGAGCCCCGTACCGAATACACATGCATAGGAGAAACAACATGACCGTTGAGTCCACCGGCTTCAAGGCTTCCGACGTTCTCGCAGGCAACCTGCAGAAGGTCCTCACCGACGTGACCGCTCTGTCCCTCGTGGGCAAGCAGCTGCACTGGAACATCACCGGCGAGGGCTTCCGCTCGCTGCACCTCTACCTCGACGCGGTCGTGGACATCGCCCGCGAGGCCTCCGACGAGATCGCCGAGCGCATGCGCGCCCTCCAGGTCGTCCCCAACGGCCTGCCCGAGGTCGTCGCCCAGCGCAACACCCTGCCGACCGTCCCCGAGACGATCATCAAGACCACTGACGCCGAGGAGCTCGCCGTCGCCGCCATCAACGCGACCGTGGGCACCATGCGCGACGTGCACGAGAAGGTCGACGCCGAGGATTCCGCCTCCGCCGACATCCTCAACGACTACATCCGTCGCTTCGAGCAGCAGGCGTGGTTCATCCGTTCGCAGAACGGCCAGGCCTGAGCCGCACACCTCCGCCGGGAGGAAGTGAGCCAAGCGGGCTCGCTTGAATAACGTTGGGGTGCCCCGCCTGTCGCAGGCGGGGCACCCTTGTATGTGAGCACGAGGGGCGTGCGTCGTATTGGGGAGTGAAGGCTGGCGCAAGGCTTCGGCACCGCCCCAAGCGAATAAGCTGGGGCGGTGTGAGCAACGCGCTCAGGTCCCGGGAGGTGACACAGCGTCAGCGACACGGGGAAGCGTGAACATTAGGCTGGTGGCGTGACGAACTCCCAGGACACAGCAGCCACCACTTCGACGCCGAACCGCGCGCAGAGCAGCGAGGCGCAGCCCGCCCTCGTCCTCGTCAACCTGGGGACGCCGACCGCCCCCGAGCCCGGCCCGGTGCGCGCCTTCCTGCGCGAGTTCCTCTCGGACCGTCGCGTCATCGAGATGAGCCCGCTCCTGTGGAAGCCCATCCTGGAGGGCATCATCCTACGAGTCCGACCGCGCGAGGTCGCCGGCAAGTACCGCAGCATCTGGACGGACCAGGGCTCGCCGCTCATGCACTACACCCGCGAGCAGGCCCGCCTCCTTCGCGAGCGCCTGCCGGGCGTGCGCGTCGAGGTTGCGATGCGCTACGGACAGCCCTCGATTGGCTCGGTCCTGGACCGCCTGCATGCGCAGGGCGTGCGCCGCGTGGCGATCCTGCCCGCCTACCCGCAGTACGCGGCCTCGACGGTGACGACGATCAACGACGCGGTTGCCCAGTGGATTGGCCGCAACCGCGACGGATTCGAGCTGCGCCTGCACCGATCCTTCCCCGCGGCCCCCGCATACATCGAGGCGCTCGCGACCGCCCTCGAGCGCCATTGGGAGCGCGTAGGCCGCCCGAACTTCCTGACGGGGGACCGCGTCGTCGTGTCCTTCCACTCGATCCCGGTCGCCATGGACGAGGCCGGGGACCCCTACCGCGCCGAATGCCGTCACACGGTCGCAGCCCTCGAGTCGCGTCTGGGCCTGGCGATGGGGTCCCTGACGGCAACCTTCCAGTCCGTGTTCGGGCGCGCCGAGTGGCTGGGCCCGCAGACGATCGAGGAGATGGCCGAGCTGGGTGCCGCGAAGTGCCCGCGCGTGGACGTCATCTGCCCGGGCTTCATGGCGGATTGCCTGGAGACGCTCGAGGAGATCGACCAGCTCAACCGCGAGACCTTCGTCGAGGCCGGGGGAGGGGACTTCCACTACGTGCCGTGGGGCAATGACTCCGAGGGTGCGGTCGCGTCCCTGGAGGAGCAGGCGCGCATCGCGCTGGCCGGCTGGGTGTAGGCGCGCGCTGTCACAATTGACCGCCGAACGAAACCCTCCGGCGGATGCGGCCCCGGCCTCGTAGCGTGGAGGCATGAGCACGCCTGACTGTACGACCTTCTCCACGCTGGCCATCCACGCCGGGTTCGACCCGGACCCCATCACGGGTGACGTGGTACCCCCGATTCACGTCGCATCGACGTTCGTGCAGGATCGGCCCGGCGAGCTGCGAGAAGGCTACGAGTATGGGCGCTGCGGCAACCCGACGACCAACGCGTTCGCGGGCGCGCTCGCGGCCCTGGAGGGGGCGACGCACGGCTTCGCGTTCCCGTCGGGCATGAGCGCCGAGGACACGGTGATCCGCCTGCTGGCGCGCCCCGGCGACCACGTCGTGCACTCGACAGACGTGTACGGGGGCACCCACAAGCTCCTGAGCGTCATCAAGCCCGCCGAGGGCATTACTTCCGAGGCCGTGGACCTCACCGACCTGGCCGAGGCCGAGCGCGTGATCCGAAGCCAGCGTCCGCAGATCGTGTGGGTGGAGACGCCCTCGAACCCGTTCCTGCTGGTCACGGACATTGCCGCGATTGCGGCCCTCACGCACGAGGTGGGCGGCTTGCTGATCGTGGACAACACCTTCGCGACGCCGGTCCTGCAGCGTCCCCTCGAGCTGGGTGCGGACGTCGTCGTGCACTCGACGACCAAGTACGTGGGCGGCCACTCTGACGTGGTCGGCGGCGCCTTCATCCTGCGCGATGGTCTGGAGCTGCCCGCGCACGTCGAGCCCTTCTTCGGTGAGCGTGACGCGGCCGCCGAGGCCGTGAAGCTGCAGATGGCCCTCGGGCACGTGCCTTCCCCGCGCGACACGTACCTGGCCCACCGTGGCCTCAAGACGCTGGCGCTGCGCGTGGAGCGTCACTGCGAGAACGCGCAGAAAGTCGCCGAGTTCCTGGCCACCCACCCGAAGGTCACGGCCGTCCACTATCCGGGGCTGGCCTCGGACCCTGGCTACGAGCTGGCGCGCAGGCAGAACCCGGCCGGCGTGGGAGGAGTGCTCTCCTTCCAGGTTGCCACCGAGGAGGCGGCGATCGAGCTGACGACGCGCACGCGCGTCTTCGCACTCGCGGCATCCCTGGGTGCGCCGGAGTCCCTCATCGAGCACCCCGCGATCATGACGCACTCGACGCGCGTGGGAGGCGTGGGCGGCGTGCCCGGCACGCTCCTGCGCCTCGCGGTCGGCCTCGAGGACGCGCAGGATCTGATTGCGGACTTGGATCAGGCGCTCGCGCAGATCTGACGCCTCTCTGGCGTCTCTGGTGTCGCTCTGGTGTCGCTCAGGTGTCGCTCAGATGTCTGTGGTTCCCCACAAATCTCGCACGTAATTTAACTGGGTCAGTTTTTGGGATCGCCCAAAAACGTTGCAATTCTGGGCATCTGATTTAAAAAGCTGAAGTATTGGTGAGCGAATTACGTGCGACATTGAGGGGACGAGGCCGGGGTGGCCCGGGTGCCGAACGAGTGCCCACGCGGATAGCTAACAAACATCCGGATAGGTAACAAACATCCGGATAGGTAACAAACATCCGGATAGCTTAATAACCTATCCGGATGCGCTTAACCTATCCGGATGCGCTTAACCTATCCGGATGTGCACAGCGACTGTCAGAGGCGGCTATGGTTGGCGGCCCAGTGAAGCCCGGCGGGTCAGCCAGGTCGCGGCCGCCGTGGCGCCGCCGACGGCGAGGGCCGCGGGCACGAGGATCGTGGGGCCCTGGGCCGTGAACTCGATGACCAGGATGAGGCCCGTGAAGGGAGCGTTCATGGACGCGCCCAGGAAAGCTGCGGCGCCGAGGAAGGCGAACGCCGCCACTTCCGACCCCGGCCACGCGGTCGCCCACGGCAGCCCGATGACGGCCCCCAGTCCAGCGCCGAGAGCGACGGCGGGGGTCAGGACGCCACCCCAGCCTCCCGCGCGGATTGTTAGGAGCGTCGTCGCGGTCTTCGCCAGGAGAACCAGCAGAGCGAACGCGAGCCCCATACCGGTAGCCCACGTCGCATCGAATTGCGTCTGGGCGCTGGCCTGCCCGTTGCCCACGACGGAGGGCACCCACACGGCCGTGATGCCGACGAGCAGAGAGGCGAGGGGGAGTGCCACGAGTACGCGCCAGTCGCGCGGACGGTCGGCGCTGATCCGTGCTACGGCCTTCTTGAACGCCCACCCGGCCGCCCCGAGCAGTGGGCCGACGATCGCGGCGAACACGGTGAGGGACAGGGACGGCGTGAGGGTGGGGACCGTGTAGAAGGCCTCCGGCCTCGTGAATCCCGTGGAAACGAGGACCGCAAGGCCCGAGGTGAGGAACGCGGGCGCAACGGCGCGCCCCGAGCGCGAGACGAGGAGGATCTCGAGCGTGTAGATCGCGCCCGACAGGGGGATCGAGTAGACCGCGGCCAGGCCCGCGCCCGCCGCGCAGGCGACGATGATGCGCCGGTCCTCGGTGCTGAGCCGCAGTCGATCGGCCACCGCGGCGCTGAGCGCAGCGGACATCTCACGGGGCGCGACCTCGCGTCCGACGGATGCTCCCAGGCTCACGATGACGATCTGAGTGAGGGCATGCCAGGAAGTACGCAGGGGAGGCATGGGTGTGCCGTCGACCGCGGCCGACACGGAGGTGATGGTCTTGTTGCGGCGGAACAGCAGGAACCAGGACAGGGCGCCGATCAATCCGCCGAGGGTGAGGATGAGAATGCGTCGGGTGGGGGAGGCGGCGCTCGCGGCCTCGAGTAGCGTGCCCGTGTGCATGTTCCAGGCGAGGGCCTGGAGCCAGTGAAGGATGTGCTTGCATGCGAGGCCAACGAGGCCAGCAACCACCCCTGTGAGGAGTGTTGCGACCGCGAGCCGGCGCGTGCTCACGGACATGGCGTGTCGGAGTCGAGGCGCTCACTCACGCGCGAGAACAGGCCGGTGAGCATGTCGATCTCCTCGGGCGTGATGTCGTCGAGGAACAGGCGGCGGATGACGTCGCGCTGGACCAGGGCGGCCTCGTCGAAGAGGGTCTTGCCGGCTGGCGTTAGGGAGACGAGGCCTCCGCGGCCGTCGCCCTCGCACGGGCGGCGCTCGATAAGGCCTCGGGATTCGAGGCGCTTCATCGTGTGGGTGAGGCGTGAGCGTGAGAAGACGACCTCATGGGCGAGGCGAGAGGGGCGGATGCCTTCCTCGCCGGCGCGGTCGGTCATGAGGAGCACGGAGTATTCGGGCATCGACAGGCTCGCCTGACACTTGAGGGCGGCTTCGATGCGTTCGGTGAGGCGAGCCGTCGTGGTGAAGTAGAGCTCCCAGGCCGCCGCTCGGGGGTGGTGTGCTCTGCTCACGGTTTCTCCTCGTTCGGTGCTGCTTCTTGGTGAGGCCGAACAGGCCTCGGGCTGCCTACGAGTATAACTTTCAATTACTCAGATCAATAAATCGGTGCAGTGTACGTCACGTTCGATTTGAAATTTGCGTTGACAATTCCGCTCAATTGTGAGTTACCCTAATTCTAGTGAATGAGGCACTTTATTAATTCCGACTCTCATTTCCCTGAAAGGAACGACATCGTGAAGAAGACGAAGAAGATTGTGGAAGTCGTCGATGATTTCGACGGCACCCCCGCCGACCAGACCGTCCGTTTTGCATTCAACGGCGCGTCCTATGAAATTGACCTGAACCGCGCTCATTTCGAGGAATTTGCCGAAGCAATTCAGCCGTACATCAAGGCTGGCCGTAAGACGGGTTCGACCCGTCGCCGCGGCAATGCGGGCAACCCCACTCAGCGCCTCGAGAACGCGAAGATTCGCGCGTGGGCGAAGGAAAATGGGCACAATGTGTCCGAGCGTGGACGTATTCCCGCTGAGGTTGTTGAGGAATACCGCAAGGCTCAGGCCTGACATTAGTCATACAAATTGTGGGTACGCAGTGTGCGTACCCACAATTTGTATTCATGCAGTGAGGGGTGGTGCGGATCAAGCGCACCGCCCCTCACCTGTTGAAAATGTCAGCCCTTGGCGACGGCGTTATTCGCACCCGAGTCGCTGGCGACCTGTGGGGCGGCTCCGTCCTTGTACTGGACCGCGTTGTTGGAGCCCGTGAAGGACACTGTCTTGGCCGAGTCGACCTCGACGGCATTCGCGGAGCCGTTGATCGTAATCTCGGTGACGTCGTCGCCCACGATGTGGTTGTTCGAGCCGTTGACCACGACGTTCGTGGTGCCGTCGGGGATGTCGACGTGGGAGTTGGACACCTCAACGGTGTAGGTCTTGGCGTCGGACTTATCCGAAGAATCGGACTTGTCGGAGTGGTCGTGGCCGGAATGGTCCGTGCCCTCGGAGGAAGAGGAGGTGGGGGCGGAGGAGTCGCCGCCGGACACGTTGGTGGTCATGGAGCAGCCCGCGAGAGCCAGGGTGGCGACGGCGACGGTGGCCGCGGTGGGAAGGAGGGACTTCAGGGACATGGTGTCTCCCTTTCGTTGATCGGTCGTAGATAAGCGCTAGTCAGGGTACTAGAACGCGGGGATGAAGATCTCGACGCGGCGGTTGAGTGCGCGACCCGAGGGGTTGTCCGAACCGTCGGCGTTCTCGTTGGGGGCCACCGGCTTCGACTCGCCGTAGCCGGTCGCGTCCAGGGTGGAGCTCACGCCGTCCTTCTTCAGCTCGGCCATCACGGCATCCGCGCGCTCCTGGGAGAGCTGCAGGTTGAAGGCCTCGTCCGAGATGGAGTCGGTGTGTCCGTAGATGTGGGCAGCGGGAACCTTGTTGCTGGAGAGCACGGTCGCGAGGGACTTGATGGTCTGGGCGGCCTCGGGGCGGATGTCGGACTTGCCGAAGTCGAAGAGGACGCCGTCCTCCAGGGTGATGACGGTGCCGCAGGATTCCACGGGCTTGAGGTTGGCGACGGGCGGGAACTTGCCGAGCTTGCCGATCTTCTCGACCTTCGGCGCATCCTTGACGTCCTTGCCGTTGACGGTCGCGGTGCCGTCGCCGTTGTTCATAATCGTCAGCTTCTCGTCCGTGTAGCTGCCGGTGCCGTCGCCGTTGTTGATGATCGTGGCGGTTCCCTTGGAGTAGACGCCGGAGCCGTCGGCCTCGATGGTGATCGTCTCCATCTCCGTGTTGTTGGAGTAGTTGCCGCCACCGTGGCCGTCCAGGCTGATGTTCGTGGTGGGGGTGGAGTAGGTGCCGGAGCCGTCCGCGCTCACAACGAGGGACACCATCGTCTCGGCGTTGGAGTAGGTGCCAGAACCGTCGCCGCCGTAGATGATCGAAATTGGCCCCTCGGTGATGGTGCCACCGCCCTGGCCGTCGTTGACGACGGTGCCATTGTCGGAGGAGGAGACTGCCGAGCCGTCACCGCCGAAGACTGTCGTACCGGACACGAGGGAGGTGCCGTCGCACTTGGCGGGCGACACAGTGATGCCGGGGACCGTGTTGAGGGTCTTGGATGCGGAATCGACGATGGCCTTGTCAGCGTTGGAGGCGAAGACGTCGATGGAGGGGACGGCGAACAGGGGGATCGGGGGGATTTCGCCGGGGCGGTATCCGGGGACGGTCGGAACGGACGAGGCCGTGGCCGACTGGGTGGCCGCCGGTGTCGTCGGGTCCGCGGCGGGGGACGTGTCGGTTGCCTGGGGCTTCGAGGAGCCGCAGGCGCCGAGGGCGAGAGCGGTCGCAGCGATGAGAGTGGAGGCTGCCAAGGTACGTCGTGTGATGTTCATGTTCTTAACCGTACGGGAAATAGAATCACGCGCACACTGTTCCGGTAATTATGTAAAACCGCGGAATATCAAGGCTGTCAGGGGAAAATGACGTGCCGGTCAGGGGATAATCAGGGTATGTCCGGGGTGTTTGTTCGAACAAGGCTTCGATGCCTCGGGTGGGGGTGGTGGGGGGACTGTCCAAGCTGTGGCGTGATCAACGCCACGGGGTGTAGGAGGTGGCCCCTACCTGTGGGAGAATGGAGACATGAGCTACAAACTGGTGCTGCTCCGCCACGGCGAGAGCGAATGGAATGCAAAGAACCTCTTCACCGGTTGGGTGGATGTTCCGCTGTCGGACAAGGGCCGCGCGGAGGCTACCCACGGTGGCGAGCTCCTCAAGGAAGCGGGCGTGAAGCCTGACCTCCTGTTCACGTCGATGCTGCGTCGCGCCATCATGACCGCGAACCTCGCCCTCGACGCTGCTGATCGCCACTGGATCCCCGTTGAGCGCAACTGGCGCCTCAACGAGCGTCACTACGGTGCGCTCCAGGGCAAGAACAAGAAGGAAATCCGCGACGAGTACGGCGAGGATCAGTTCATGCTGTGGCGCCGTTCCTTCGACGTGGCCCCGCCCGCCATCGAGGCCGGCTCCGAGTATTCGCAGGATCAGGATCCCCGCTACGCCGGTGAGCCCGTCCCCATGAGCGAGTGCCTCAAGGACGTCATCGCGCGTCTGCTGCCCTACTGGGATGAGACCATCGTTCCCGCGATCAAGACCGGCAAGACCGTCATGATTGCCGCGCACGGCAACTCGCTGCGCGCCATCGTCAAGCACCTGGATGAGATCTCCGACGAGGACATCGCCGGCGTCAACATCCCCACCGGTATTCCGCTGGTGTACGAGCTCGACGAGGAGACCCTTAAGCCCATTAAGAAGGGCGGCACCTACCTGGATCCCGAGGCCGAGGCGAAGATCGCCGCGGTTGCCAACCAGGGCAAGTGATCTGACGCGTTGCCCCGGCCTCGTCTGCATGGGCGAGGCCGGGGCTTCGTTATGCCCAGAATCCTGCGCGTTTTTGGGTGTGATGACCGTCCTTATGGTGCACGTTTGACCGTGAGCAGGGTCGCATGCTGGGACGAATTGCGGTCGTGCTTGAAGTTGGTTTGTGTCGATCCTTGTATGCGTGTAACGTTGAGCTTTCACACTGTACGGGTCGGTTTTGCTCGCCAGCTGGTAGAATAGTTGTGCTATCCACGCAAGCACTCAGGAGTCCATCCATGTCGTTTGAAATCGGTCAGACGGTCGTCTACCCGCACCACGGCGCAGCCACGATCGAAGAGGTCATGACGCGCACCATTCGTGGTGAGGAGCGGACGTACCTGAAGCTGCGCGTGAACCAGGGCGACCTCGAGATTCAGGTCCCCGCCGAAAACGTCGACATGGTCGGCGTGCGCGACATCGTTGACGAGGACGGCCTTGAAGAGGTCCTCTCCGTTCTGCGCGCCCCCTATATCGAGGAGCCCACCAACTGGTCGCGTCGCTTCAAGGCGAACCAGGAGAAGATCGCCACCGGCGACATCGTCAAGGTCGCCGAGGTCGTGCGTGACCTGACCCGCCGCGACGATCTGAAGAAGCTGTCCACGGGTGAGAAGCGCATGCTGACGAAGGCCCGCGGAATCCTCACCTCCGAGCTGGCCCTGGCGCGCAACATCGAAAAGTCCGCCGCCGCCGAGCGCCTCGACGCCGTCCTGGCTGAGGGTCGCATCGAGATCGAAGAAGATGCCGTCGAAGAGTGAGTCCTGCGCGGTCCTGACGGCCGCAGGATCCGGTTCTCGCCTTGGCTGCGAGTGTCCGAAGGCCCTCGTTGAACTCTCGGGTCGCCCCCTCGTGTGGTGGGCGGCCCGCGGCCTACGCGCCGGGGGAGTGGGGGCGATCGTCGTGACGGCCCCGGCCTCGTCCATCGAGGATTTTCAGCGCGCCCTGACCGATATCGACCGCCTGACCGTCGTCGCCGGCTCTGATCGTTCGCGCCAGGAGTCGGTGGCCCTTGGCCTGGCCGCCCTCGGCGAGCGCGACGCAGACGCGGTCGTCCTCGTGCACGACGCGGCGCGGCCCCTGACGCCCTCGCAGGTCACCGAGCGCGTCATCGACGCGGTCGCCGGCGGCGCGGGCGCGGTCATTCCCGTCCTGCCCGTCACCGACACCCTCAAGACCGTGGATGCCGCCGGCATCGTGACGGGCACGCCCCGTCGCTCCGACATGGTGGCCGTGCAGACCCCGCAGGGCTTCCGGTGGGATGTCCTTATGCGCGCGCACGAGGCGGGTGCCTCCCTGGGTGCGGACGAGGCGGCTGCGGCCACCGACGACGCCGGTCTCGTCGAGGCCATTGGGGGTTCCGTCCAGACCGTCGCGGGTGACGAGCGCTCCATGAAGGTCACGCGCCCCCTCGACCTGGCCCTTGTGCAGATCCTCGCAGCCGAGTAAACGATCTCCTTATCGGCCTCATCCCAAGTGTTAGACGAGGCCTTGATTCTCTTGTTCGGTTCCTCGAGGTTCTCCCCGTCCTTGTTCCTGGTGCGGCCCGAAGAGAACGTGAGCTACGAAACGTGGTAGTTTCACCCTGGGCGCACACGCGCCTCCGAGCACTCCCCATCGAAGGAGCCCGATCCCATGAGCACAACGCCCACCACCCCACATCGCGTCATCACACGCAAAGTCGTCGACTGGGCGGCCTGGGACTGGGGCAGCGCCGCTTTCAACGCGGTCGCCACGACCTTCGTGTTTACGACCTACCTGACCAGCGACGGCGTCTTCACTGACTCGGGCACGGCCTCGACCTGGCTCAGCAACGGCATGACGATTGCGGGCCTGTTCATCGCCCTGCTCGCCCCCATTACCGGCCAGCGCGCCGATCGACGAGGCCGGGGCGGAGTCTGGCTCGGATGGTTCACGGGCGCGGTCGTCGTCTGCATGCTCGCCATGTACTTCGTGCACCCCGAGTCGGTCCTCGGGCCCCAGGGCGCCCTCATGCTGGGTATTGCGCTGCTCGGCCTGGGTAACGTGTTCTTCGAGTTCGCCTCGGTGAACTACAACGCGATGCTCAACCACCTGGGCGAGAAGGAAGACCGCGGCAAGATCTCCGGATTCGGCTGGGCGTCCGGCTACATCGGTGGCATCGTCCTGCTGCTCATCCTCTACGTCGGCCTCATTGGCGTGAACCTGCTGGGCGTGCCTACCGACGCGCACCTGAACATCCGCATCTCCATGGTGATCGCCGCTCTGTGGTTCGGCGGCTTCGCGATTCCCGTGATCGTGAACCCGCCGCTGCCCAAGAAGGTCCAGACCGGCGGCGACGGAGAGTCGATCATCGACTCCTACAAGCTCCTGTGGCGCACCGTGCGCACCCTCAAGAACGAGGCCCCGCACACCCTCTTCTTCCTCATTGCCTCCGCCGTCTTCCGCGACGGCCTCGCCGGCGTCTTCACCTTCGGTGCCGTCCTGGCCAAGACCGCCTTCGGCTTCACCGCCAGCCAGGTCATGATCTTCGCGATCGCCGCGAACATCGTCGCCGGCCTCGCGACCGTCGCCTTCGGGTGGGTCGACGACAAGATCGGCCCGAAGAAGGTCATCATCCTGTCCCTGTGCGCGATGGTCGTCGCCGGCTTCGGCGTCTTCTTCCTGCACGCCCGCGGCCCCGTCGTGTTCTGGACTCTTGGCCTGGTCCTGTGCGTCTTTGTTGGCCCCACCCAGTCTGCGTCGCGTTCCTTCCTGTCGCGCATCATCCCCGCTGGTCGCGAGGGTGAGGTCTTCGGTCTCTACGCGACGACCGGCCGCGCTGTGTCCTTCATGGCTCCCGCGATGTACAGTCTCTTCCTCATGCTCGGCAAGCGCATGACACCCGCCGGTGAGGACTACACCTACTGGGGCATCCTCGGCATCATGCTGATCCTCGGCGTGGGCCTGGCCCTCACGATCCCGGTGAAGGCGGACCGCGCGACCCTGGCACACATGGAGGAGTGAGCTCCTCGACGAGGCCCCGCCCGTCAGCGAGACGTCCCCGACGCAACCGAGTGATCCTCGGGCGTCGGGGACGTTCGTTTTCCTGTCCTCTTAGTCGCGGTCGGGCGTGAAGGCAACCAGGCCGTTTTTCGTGACCCCCACGAGGAGATCGTCGAAGACCCACGTCTGGTTGATCGTTTGGTCGAGTTGCTTCGACCTTCTCGTCACGTTGTCCGCCATGGCGAAAACGAACGTGGGCGTGCCGGCTGGGCCCGGGCCTCGTACGTACAGGGCCGTGCCGTCGGCGCTAGCGCGTGCCGTGACGGAAGGGAGAAAATCGGGCTCGTTGTACTCCTCCATGAATGCCCAGTCGGGGAACATCCCGGTGGTTTCGCTGTTCTCGGCTGACGAAAGTTGAATGGATGGACGCGAATGAGCGCCGCCTCGAGAGACCGCGATCAGGCCGGTCTCCCATGGCGCTGTCCCATCCGTGTAGAAGGACTTGAGCTGCTCGAGTGTTGGGAGCGGTCCGTCACTGGTGAAAAGGTCGTCGCGGGGTACGCGCGTGTACGTGTCGACGACAGCGCCGCTCGAATCGTAGGTGGTCACTGTGTTGCCGTCTCTCAGCACGGCCACGCCGTCGCTCGCAAGCGTGACCTGAGGCTTGATCTCCTCGTCCTTCGACGGGGGCGTGCCGAGGGTCCGTAGTTCCCCGGTGCGCGGATCGATGAGCTGCGGGGCAGCGTGCGACACGTCGACGGGCACGAGTACTGAGGTGTTCTCCCCGCTGCCAGTGAGCGCGTCCGTCGGGTGTGTGATGGGGGAGAGGAACGTCAATCCGTTGTGGCTCTGAGGCGAGGTCGTCGTGCTCCACTGTTGGGCCCATGCGCCCTCCTCGTCCGTCCAACCGCTGCAGGTCGCGACGGTGTCGCACGTGACCAGGACGCCCTGGGCGACTCCCATGGGCAGCTCGTTGCCCCAGGGGGCCAGGGTCTGTTCGCCGGTCGCCTTATCGACGAGGAGTGGGCCAATCACGAGGTGCGTGTCGGTTGAGAGAAACTCGGGGTACGCGTAGGTGCGCAGGTGGGAGGGACGCGGACCGGTCGTCGTCCACAGGGCGCTCGGCTCCGCGCCAGACACGTCGTAGGCCGTGATCGTCGTGACGGCATTCGAGTTCGGGCCGTAGGACACGACGTAGAGCGTGGAGCCCTCCGCGAACAGCCGCGGTGGTACGGCGGCGGCCGCAGCATCGAAGGGCTGCGTCCACGCGACGGCGATGCCCGAGGCCCACTCCGGGGAGAGAGCGCGCGTGTCCCGCGCTGAACCGCGGTAGCCCGTGGGGGCCGCGTTCCCCCAGTCGACATCGGGTTGTGGTGTGGGGTGCTTGTCACCCTGATCGCACATGTTCAGGATGAAAGCCAGTATGAAGGCCACCCAGGTGAGGAGAAAAATGCGCAGCCACAGGAGGCCCTTCCGCTTGCGAGGCGCGCGAGACGCGTTGGGATCTGGACTCATCAGATCGTTATTGCTCACGATTCCTTCCTTCCCCTTCAAGCGCTGCCGTCACGACGAGTGAGGCGTGAACGCCACGATGGTGTTGTCGATGACGCCGACGACGAGGTCGTCAAACACCCAGGTGATGTTCTTGGCCGCGTTGAGTTCCTCGGAGACGTATGAGCTTCCGTTCCTCGTATCGACGAAGACGTCCTCGTTGTGCCGCTGTAGCGTGTTGAACTCGGCGAACACCACGTCGGCTCCGGGGCTGACGCGGATGTCTGAGGATGAGTACGCCACGTACGTATGGTTGAGGTTGTTGTCGTTGGGGCAGACAGCGCGGCTGGGGCCCCCGCCCGTCGGGGTGACCGTGAGGAAGGGGCATTGCTCTCCCTTTGCCCCGTTCACCGTTTTCACGGTCGCTGTTGCCCACGTTGGAGCCGAGCCAGAGAAAAACGCCTGAATATCGGCGATGGAGGGTAGGGTCCCGTCGTCCGTCGTCATGCGCCCGCCAGTTGAGGCAGGCTGTACTCCCACGAGGAACCCTCCCGCATCGAAGGTGAGGGCTGTGAAGGCGTCGTAGGCGACGATGCCGTCGTGCGCGAGGAGTAGATTGCGGGGCTCCTCAGAGTTGTAGGAAGCGGGGTCCTCGAGGTTTGTGACGACTCCGGTGAGTGGGTCAATGAGTTGAGCTGGATGCTGGTCGGTGTTGATCGGTAGGAGAACTCTCGTCGTTTCGCCGTTTGTGATGACCCTGCTGTCAAGATAGGTAATCCGATCCCGGTTCAGACTCGTGAAGGAGTGCTGAGCCGTCCTGGATGTCCACTTCTGTTCCCAGCCGGAGGATCCTCGTTCCCAGCCGTCGCATGTCACGTCCTCGTCACACGCTACGAGAACGCCGTCAGCAAGTGCGACCGGTTTCATGTCCTCCCACGGGGTGTGGGACAGTCGCCCGGTTGCCTTGTGAATGATGATGGAATTGAACACGATGTCCGTGTCGGTGACGACGAATGCGGACGTGTCGATGTGCGGGGGCTTCTGTTTCTTCTCATCCCACAGCAGGCGAGGCTCGGTGCCGGACAGATCGTACGCCTGCGCGGTAAAGGCCTTCGAGGATCCCAGAATGGACTGGAAGGTGACGTAGAGCGTGCTTCCTTCGGCGTAGAGGAAGACGGTAGCGTTCTTATCCCCAGCGTTGAGGGGGAGTCGCCACGCCGTCTCAATGCCCGAAGCCCAGTCGGGAGATAGGAGATGCGTGTTGGTCGCGTGCCCGCTGTAGCCCGAGGTCGGGGCATGTGCGTCGTATGTTCGCGCCGTTCGCTGCAACGATGGGGCAGTGGAGCCGGAGGGCCAGATCCATCTGCCGACGAGAACGATCAGGACAATGACGGCGAGGGTGGTCACGATGCGCGGCAGCGAGAACAGTTTGCTCTCGCGAGGAGGCTGCTTGGTGGGCGCGTGACGCTCCATCCCGCTGCCCTGCTCGCGCGAGGGTGTGTTCGTGCCCGAATGATCGCCATTGCTCATGAGTAGTTTCTATCACACCCAGAGCGGGCGGTGTTACGACGAGGCCGGTACGAACGCCTTCAGTCCGCTCTCAGTCATGCCGATGATCATGTCGTCGAAGACCCACATGATCTGTTTCGGCGAGTTGAGTTCGGGTGAGGTGTAGATGAGGCCGTTGGCGGTGTCGATGAAGTATCGCTTCTCGTCCTGGTAGGTGAAGGTGTCGATGTACAGAACCGAACCGTCCGCACTGACGCGGACCTCCTTCGGTTCGAAATAGCACGAGCTGGACATGTGCTGGCTCAGCACGCCGGGCACGGGGGTCTTGTGCGTCGACCCATCGGAGGTGAGGGTGACCTCGATGGAACAGTCGTTCTCGCCCACGAGGCTCACCGTTCCCGTTGCCCAATTCGCGGTCTTTGTTGTCATGAAGGTCTTGATGTCAGCGGTGCTCGGCTGGTTTCCGTCACGGCTGACTGCGGGCAGACGTCGGTACCCTGCTGTGGAGAACGTGGATTGGAGGGCTCCCGAGCTGTCGAGAAGGAGCCCATTTTGCTGGCTGACGTCGACGATGACGAAGCCGTCGGTCGCCACCTCGACGTGTTGGCCTAAGCCTGACTGATCGGGAATGGGCAGCGTCGTTGTTTCGCCGGTATGGATGTTGATGATCTGTGGGGATACCTGGTGGGGGGAGGGGACCAGGAAGGATGTGAGCGCGCCACTGCCGGAGAGGGTAGTGCCCGTGGGAGCGTAGCCCAAACCATGGTCACGCAACGCGTAGGACGCCTGGGCGATCGTGGTCGTCGTCCACAGGTTCGTCCACTCGCCGGACGCCTGCGTCCACCCGTTGCAGGTGGACGGTGGCGTGCAAGTCACCACGATGCCCTCGGCCTGCGCAAGGGGAATCTCTATGCCCCACGGGGCTTGCGAGTGTTCGCCGGTGGCCTTGTCGATGACCACGTCGTGGAAAAAGAGCTGGGTCTCGTTCGACAGGAACGCCGGCTCGTACGTGACGATCGCTGAATTTTCCGTGGGTCCGACCGTGTCCCACAGGAGGCTGGGTTCCTCCCCGGACAAGTCGTAGGCCACGACTCTGAGGGTGGAGCCGCTCTGGCCTGTGTTTCTGTCTGTGGCGGCGATGTAGAGGACCTGGCCGTCGACGAACATATGCGGGGTGAACCGAGTCATCTCTGGTGGAAGTGAGAGCGACCATGCGGTCGCCACGCCCGAGGACCACTGCGGTGATATGGAATGCGTGTTCGTGGCGCTCCCGCGGTACCCGGGCGCACGGGCCGGCAGGTTCGCAGCATGTTCGCGTACCTCCGTGTTCGTTGCAGCGCTGGCGCTCGACGAGGTCTGATGGGACGAAGGCGTCGACGACGACCCGCTCCGACCGGGAGAGAAGAGGGAAACTGCGACGTTGAGCGCGATGATACAGCCGAGCACAATCATGACGACAGATGGCTTCCGCTTGACGGCCGTCTTGTCCACCCATGTCCGCGAGGGCTCGGGGGCTGGGGCGCGCAGCGCAGTCGGCGTCCGGTCGCCTTCGGACGTCCTCCACGACGAGGCCGTGGCGGCCGCTATGGACGCAACGTCACGCGAGGCAGGTTGTGGCTCCTCCGAGGTGGCTTCGTCTGGCAGCAGCTCGAATGCGCTTACGGAAGTGCTGGCCAGCACAGCGGCACCGCGACCGTCCTGCGCCGGGGCTTCCTCGGCCTGGGGCCAGGCGACGCCGCTCTCCATCGGCTCTTTCTCATCGTCAGGCGCTGTCGGCTCTTCCGTGAGGGGCTGCGCGATGGCTGGCTGCGGCGCGAGCTCGGGCAGGGGTGCGACGCCCGCGAGCAGGTCCATCTCCTGCGGACCTTCTGGTTGTACCTGTTCGGTGATCGCCTCGTCGGTGGGTGGGGTCAGAGTGAAGAAATCATCGAAATCCGGCAGCGGGGCCAACTCCGGCAGAGGGGCGAGCTCGGGCAGCGGAGTAAACCCCGGAAGCTCGCCAAACTCGGGGAAATCCGGGGTATCAGCCAACGGCTCCCCGTCCCGTCCATCGGAGGGGCGAGAAGGCGCCTCGTCGTCGGGGCTGCGGGGGAAGTCGTCGTTGCTCATGAGACGTTTCTACCATGCAACCGCGCCCCGAGTGCGCTCGCGGCAGTGAATGGGACTGCGGGCAGGCCTCACGCGCGGAAGCCTCGACGGTGCCGAGCAGCCGCGAATGGGAGACCTACTCGGCGCGCACCATGAGGGCACTTGCCAGTGCGGCCACGCCCTCGCCTCGTCCCGTGAAACCCAGACGATCCGAGGTCGTCGCCGACACGGTGACCGTGCCCCCCGCGATCTCGCTCATGACTGCGCAGGCCTCGGGCAGGCGCGCGGCCATACGAGGCCGATTCCCGACGACCTGCACGGTCGCGTTGCCGAGTACCCAGCCGGCCTCGGCCGCCATGCGGCGAACCTCCTCGAGGAGGGCACGCCCCGAGGCGCCCGCCCACTCCGGGCGGTCCACGCCAAAGACCGTGCCCAACTCACCCAGACCCGTCGCCAGCAGCATCGCGTCGCACAGAGCGTGCGCGGCAACGTCCGCGTCCGAATGACCCTCGAGAGGGCGCTCTCCCGGCCACTCCAGGCACGCGACCATCAGAGGGCGCGGCGAGTCGGGAGCGGCGAACGCGTGGACGTCGACCGCTTGGCCGATGCGGAAAGGCAGATCAGTCATGGCACCAGGGTAGCGTCACGCGGAAGCCGGAGTAAAGGCCGTGACCTGGCCCTTCGATACCGCAATGATGAGGTCGTCGAACGCCCACGTCACCTCATCCGCCTCGATCATGTCCGTGGCCTCGTGAACGATGTCCCCATTCGTGTCGAGGAAGTAGGCGTGCTCGATCTCCGTGCTGTTGCCATTCGACACGTACACCGCGGCGCCGTCGGGGCTCATACGCACCTCGTCAATATCCGTGTAGCAGGGATCGCTGGAACTGACCGTCAGGCCCTTGGCTTTGTGTACGATGCGCGAGCTTCCGGCCGAAGTCGGAGAGACGGTCACGTCCTCGCACTTGGGGCCCGACGCCTCGATCATGCCCGTCGTCCACGGGGCCTTCCCGGACTTCAGGTATGCCTGCAGCTCCTCGAGGGTCGGGGCCTGGCCGCCGTCCGCGATCGCACTCAGGTAGCGCGTCATCTCGAAGGAGTTGACGAGAGTCCCGGATGCGTCATAGAACGACACCAGGTCGTTGTTATCCCTGATGGCGACTCCGTCGCTGGCGACGAGGACATCGCGTCGGTAGCCGGATTGCTCCATTCGAACGCTGTCACTGAGCGTCGCGACCGTTCCCGTGTGCACGTTGATCAGCTGCAGGGATCGCCTGCCCTGCACGGGGGCCAGGACCGACGTGTCGTCTCCGGAGCCGACGACCAGGCTGTCGCGCATATCCCAGATCTCGTTGCTCGTGTCCTGCAGCGCCGTGATCGACTTCCACTGCTGCTTCCACTCGGAGGACTCCCACGTCCACCCGGCGCAGGTCTCGGCACCCGAGCACGTCACGAGGACGTCACCGACCGCCGTCAGGGGCGAGTCATCGATCCAGGGGGCTTCCTGAACCTCACCCGTCGCCTTGTCCACCGTGTAGTTGCCGACGATGAGCTTGTCGCCGACGGACGTCATGCGCAGCGGCAAACGAGAGGAATCACGCCTCGCCTGCGGGTCACTCGAATCCCAGATAACCTGCGGCTGCGAGCCCGAAATATCGACGGCAGCAACGTCGATCCCCTCATGGCTGCTAGGGGTACCAGCCACGTACAGGGTCGTGCCGTCCACCAGGGTCACCACGTCCTGGTGCTCTCCCCGGACGGCTGAGACGCTGTCGAGGGTCCACGCGGTGCCGACGCCCGCCGCCCAAGCGCTCGAGAGGTTACCGGTGTTCGTCGCGGACCCGCTGTAGCCCTGGGAGCTGTTCTTCTCTTCGCGCGGCGTGGAGCCCCACGGCCGGAAGAAGTATCCGAGGAGCAGGAGGATGACGATGAGGAACGCGAGGATCGACAAGACGATAAACCACCCGCGCTTCGACGAGACCGTCGAGGCGGCTCCCGGATCATTCGGGCGTGCAATGGGGTTGGGGACCGACGACGGCGCGGCAAACACGTTCGTCGACGAGGCGGGCCCACTCGCGTACGGGGTGCCCGTCGGCGGCGGGGGAACCGGGGCGCTCGAGGAATCGGCAGCGGTGGGCTGCGTCCACTGGGAATCGTTCGTACTCACCCGTCGTTTGTACCACAGACGGTCGTGAGGTTTCCCGGGCTCACATGGCCCCGGCCTCGTCCCACGCATGTGACGAGGAACGGGCGCCCTCGCAGGCCACGCCCCCTCTCCGATAGGATCGACCCGTGCGCTACATTTCGACACGACGCGGCCCCAACACGCCCACCCGTTCCTTCAGTGACATCCTCCTGGAAGGACTCGCCTCCGACGGCGGGCTCTACCTGCCCGAGGAATACCCGACGCTGTCTCGCTCCGACCTGGACGAGCTGCGCATCGTCCTGCGCGAGGACGGCTACGCCGCCATGGCCGCCGGCATCATCTCCCTCTTCGTCGACGACATCCCCGCCGGCGACCTGAGCGCGATCACGGCCCGCGCCTACCGCACCCCCTCCTTCTCCGACCCCCAGATCGTCCCCGTCGACGCCCTGGAGGGCACCGACCTGCACATCGCCCACCTCTCGAACGGCCCCACGGCCGCCTTCAAAGACATGGCGATGCAGCTCCTCGGCGAGCTCTTCGAATACGAGCTCACCCGCCGCGGCGACTGGCTCACCATCGTCGGCGCCACCTCCGGCGACACCGGCTCCTCCGCCGAGTACGCGCTGCGCGGCCGCCCCGGGCTTTCCGTCGTCATGCTCACCCCCGCCGGGCGCATGACCGCGTTCCAGCGCGCCCAAATGTTCTCTCTCCTCGACGAGAACATCGTCAACGTCGCCGTCGACGGCGTCTTCGACGACTGCCAGGACCTCGTCAAGGCCGTCAACATGGACGCCGACTTCAAGGCCACCTGGCACGTGGGCGCCGTCAACTCCATCAACTGGGCGCGCCTGCTCGCCCAGGTCTGCTACTACGTGGCCACCTGGCTGCGCGTTACCGAGGAAGGGGCCGACGCCTCGTCCACGGTCAGCGTCGTCGTGCCCTCGGGCAACTTCGGCAACGTGTGCGCCGCCCACATCGCCCGCCAGATGGGCGTGCCGCTGGGTACCCTTGTCGTCGCCACGAACGAGAACGACGTCCTCGACGAGTTCTTCCGCACCGGCGTCTACCGGCCCCGCTCCTCCGCGGACACGCTGGCCACCTCCAGCCCGTCCATGGACATCTCCAAGGCCTCGAACTTCGAGCGCTTCATCTTCGACCTCATGGGCCGCGACGGCGACGCCACCCGCGCCCTCTTCGAGACGGCCCTGGCCCGCGACGGCTACTTCGACCTGTCCGGCACGCCCGAGTTCGCCGCCCTGCGCGACACCTACGGCTTCACCTCCGGCACCTCCACGCACGCCGACCGCCTCGCCGAGATCGCGCGCACGGAAAAGGAAAGCGGCTACCTCCTCGACCCGCACACGGCCGACGGCGTCCACGTCGCCCGCGCGGTGCGCCCGCAGATCGAGGGCCCGCTCGTCGTCATGGAGACCGCGCTGCCCGTCAAGTTCGCCGACACCATCCTCGAGGCCACCGGCCACCTCCCGCCCGTGCCCGAGCGCTTCGAAGGCATCGAAGGCCGCGAAGAGCGCGTCACGCCCCTCGCCAACTCCGCCGAGGACCTCAAGGCGCTCATCCGCGAGCGCGTGCGCCCCGGCGCCTGAGTTTTCTTTCACTCGACGAGGCCCGAGCCCCCACCTGCGAACCCGCGCGGTTGCGTGGGCGGGGCCCGGGCCTCGTTACATACTCCCGGGAAGTGCCCGTTTCCCTCGCCTCCCCTCCCTGCCAGGTAGGATTGATGCCATGCTGCACCTGTACGACTCCAAGAGCGCCCGCATCCAGCCCCTCAACCCGGTCACCCCCGGCAAGGTCGGCATCTACCTGTGTGGCGCCACCGTCCAGGGATCCCCGCACGTCGGCCACCTGCGCGCCGCCGTCTCCTTCGACACCCTCATCCGCTGGCTGCGCCGCAGCGGCTACGAGGTCACCTACGTCCGCAACGTCACCGACATCGACGACAAGATCCTGAACAAGTCGGCCGAGGCCGGCTGGGACTGGTGGGCCTGGGCCTACCGCTTCGAGCGCGAATTCACCGAGGCATACGAGACCCTCGGTGTGCAGGCCCCCACGTACGAGCCGCGCGCCACCGGCCACATCCCCGAGCAGCTCGACCTCGTCCAGCGCCTCATCGACGCGGGACACGCCTATTCGGATGGGCGCGGCAACGTCTACTTCGACGTCCACTCCCAGCCCGACTACGGCTCGCTCACCCGCCAGCGCCTGGCCGACATGCGCACCACCGAAGACGACGCCCAAATCGACGAGGCCGTCGAGGCCGGCAAGCGCGACCCCCGCGACTTCGCCCTCTGGAAGGCCACCAAGCCCGGTGAGCCCGAGACTGCCTCGTGGGACAGCCCCTGGGGACGCGGCCGACCCGGCTGGCACCTCGAATGCTCTGCCATGTCGCGGCGCTACCTCGGCGACGAATTCGACATCCACGGCGGCGGCATCGACCTGCGCTTCCCGCACCACGAGAACGAGCAGGCCCAGTCCCACGGCGCCGGCTGGGAGTTCGCGCGCCTGTGGGTCCATAACGCGTGGGTGACCACCAAGGGCGAGAAGATGTCCAAGTCGCTGGGCAACGTCCTGTCGATCGGGGCGCTCACCGAGGAGTACCCGGCCGTCGCCGTACGCTGGGCGCTGTCGACCGTGCACCACCGCTCCGCCATCGAATGGGGCCCCGAGACCCTGCCCGCCGCGCACGCCGCCTGGGAGAAGTTCTCCACCTTCGTGGCTCGTGCCATCGAGGCCGCCGGCGAGGCTCCAGCCTCCGAGATTGCCCTGGCTCCCGCCGACCTGCCCGAGGCCTTCGTCGCCGCCATGGACGACGACCTCAATGTCGCCGGCGCGCTCGCGGTTCTGCACGAGCACCTGAAGGCCGGCAACGCCGCGCTCGCTGCTGGTGACGTTTCCGGTGTGTATCGCGAGCAGGTCCTGGTTCGCTCCATGCTGGATGTGCTGGGCCTTGATCCGGCCTCCGAGCAGTGGCGCGGACAGGCCGGCATCGGCGCGGGTGCCTCTGGTGCGGCTGCGGCCGAGCACTCGGCGCTGGATGCGCTGGTTCAGGCCGTGTTGGAGGAACGAGCTGCTGCCCGCGCCGCCAAGGACTGGGCGCGCGCCGACGAGCTGCGCGACCGCCT
>NZ_ALCB01000102.1:0-14064 GCF_000282935.1 Actinomyces sp. ICM39 | reverse complement strand
CTCGGTCGCGAAGGCGGGGGCAGCGGCCTCGGGGGCAGCGGCGGCCTGCTCGGCGGGAGCGTCGGCTTCGGCGGGGGCAGCGTCGCCACCGGGAACGAGGCCGGAGATGTCCTCTCCGGGCTCACCGACGATGATGAGCGGATCCTTCACGGGGACCTCGTCGCCTTCCTCCCACAGGAGCTTCAGGACGGTACCCTCGGCGGTCGAGGGCACCTCCATGGTCGACTTGTCGGTCTCGATGGACGCGAGCGTCTGGTCGACGGAGACGGTGTCGCCTTCTGCGATCATCCACTCGACGATGATGCATGACTCAACAGAGTTGCCCAGCTGGGGCATCACCACGATGGTGGCCATGTAATTCCTCCTAGACGATGCGCAGCTTCGTGCGCTCGGCCAATTCCTTGATGGATTCTTCGGGGATCTCATCGTCGGTGATGATTCCGGTGACCTCGTCGATCCCCATGAAGCTGACAAAGCCGGCTTCCCCATACTTGGAGGAGTCAGCGAGCAGCCACGTCTCTTGTGCGCGGGTACGCATAATGGAGCCGACCTGTCCACCTTCTACGAGCTGGGTGGTCAGACCCCGATCAACGCTGAACCCGTCGGTCCCGAGGAACGCGACGCGAGCGTTGAAGTCATTGATGGCGCGCTCGGCGACCGGCCCCACGAGGGACTCGGACTCGGCGCGGAAGTGCCCGCCCGTCAGCGTGATGTTGAGGTTCGGGTTGGAGCGGGCGTTAGCGAAGACCAGCACGGAGTTGGTGAGAACCTGAACCCCGCGCTTGCCGGTAAGGTACTTGACGATGAGGGCGCAGGTGGTGCCGGCCTCGATCATGATGCGATCGTCGTCGTGGATCATGTCGGCGGCGGCGCGAGCGATGCGCTCCTTGATCTCAACACGATCGTTCTGGCGCAGGTGAATGTTGCGGAAGGTGGTGGGACGCGCTCCTCCGTGCGTGCGCACGAGGTAGCCCTGCTCGTCGAGAGACTTGAGCGATGCGCGCACGGTGACGGGCGAGACTCCCAGATCGGAGGCAAGCTGCGCGACGCTCACCTCACCCTCCCGGGCGAGGCGATCCAGGATGTAGTTCGTGCGTTCTTCTGCACGTCCCATGGGGCACCTCTTCACAGAATCAGCGACATTCTTTGTCACTTTCCCTTTCGTTAAGAAAAGAATAGTCACTAAAACGAAAGTATGCAACATCACGAGAAGAAGATTCACGCAGGTGCACGCGGAGCGCACAAACGTTCAGGACAACGCTGTCCATTCTTCATTATTCAATGATATTGCAAGGATAAACGCGCTGGTGGGTAGCTCTCTCGAGCCACCCACCAGCTATGAAACTATCTCCCCCGCGCCGGAGTCACCATTCAGTTGAAACGAAAACGAAACGAAAGTGTTCGTCACCGATGCAACAAGGCATGCCCTGGGGCGGCAAACGGGTTTTACTCCCCGGGCTGGCGCACGCCGACCGTCAGGAGCAGGTTGCCGTACAGGCGCTGCTCGCCCGTCGCAACGATGATGCCGACGTTCTCGTCGCGCGCGGCATCGTAGAAGTCCCAGCGGGAAATCTCGCCGAACTCCACACCGGGCAGAGCCGCGCGGAACTCGTCGTGGATCGGGATCTCCACCGGATCGGCGTCGGGGGCGGGGGTCATGATCTCTGCGCGCTCGATCGGAATCGTGCGCTTGAGGACGTCGAGGACCTGGCTGACATCCAGGAGACCCGGGGCAAGGTTGAGCGAAATGAGTTCGCAACGCGGGTTCACACCCGTCGTGTGCGGGTAGTTCGCATCCGCCAGCAGAATCTTCGAGCCGTGGCCGGCGGCCGCGAGCGCGCGCAGGAACTGCGGGTGCGTCATAGGTCCATAGAGCATGAACGTGCCTTTCTTACAGGTGTGAACTGGCCCGGATGACCAGCTCGGGGTCGAGGACGATGTCCTGTGAGGGACCGCCGCCCATGAGCGAACGCACGAGGCGCACGGCCGTGCGTCCCAGGCGATCGAAGGGCTGGTGGATGGTCGTGAGCGGGGGTGCGTAGGAGTCCGCGCCGTCGATGTCGTCGAAGCCGACGACCCGCACGTCGCGCGGAACCACTCCCCCGCGCTCGTAGATGTAGCGCATGGCGCCCAGGGCCAGCTGGTCGTTCGCGGTCTGGATGCCCTCTGGCAGACGGCCGGCCGCGCGCATGACGTCGTAGCCATCGCGAGAGTCCCACGAGTCGGGCTGAAGCACGACGGGCTCGATGTCGTAGGACGCGCATGCCTGCTCATAACCGAGCCTGCGCATCTGGGCGTCCGACCAGCCGGCGGGACCCGAGACGTGAACGACGTCGGTCAGCCCCTGGGCGAGCAGGTGCTCGGTGGCCAGGCGTGCGCCGCGCACGTTGTCGACGGCGACGGTCGAGATACCGTCGAGGCCTTTTTCGCTCGTCAGGACGAGGACGGTCGGGAAGCGCTTACCCGATTCAATCGCAACGTCGATCGTCGGGTCCTGGCCTCCCAGGATGATGACGCCGTCGACGTCGAAGGGAGCGAAATCGTTGCGCAGCTGCCCGTCCGGCCCGTACGCGTAGGACAGGGACACGTGGTACCCGGCCTGCGCCGAAGCGTTGAGGATCGACAGCAGCACACGCCCATGTCCGTGGAACATGGGGGCGGCCAGGACGACCTGAAGGACGTTGGTGCGCTTGGCCGCGAGCGCTCGCGCCGCGTAGTTGGGCACGTACCCCAACTCCTCGACGAGCTTCGCAATGCGCGCGCGAGTCTTTTCCGACACCTCAGGATCCCCGCGCACGACGCGCGAGACCGTGTTGGTCGAGACGCCTGCACGCCGCGCGATGTCGGCGAGCGAGACCTTCTTAGCTGCGGGTCGGGACGTGGACATGGGTTGCTGCACTGGCTGCGATGACGGTGGCGCGCTCTTCCTCGGCGAGAGCGCCGATGGTTTCGAGCTGGGCGAGGAGGGAACCGAATGTCGATGCCTCGATGGGGCCTCGCACGACGGTCACTCCCGAGATCTGGGCGGTCAGGTCGCACAGGAGTCGGTTGCGCGCGCCGCCGCCCACGAGGTTGAGCTGGTCCGGAGCCAGTCCGGTAGCCTCGGTCAGCTCGCCGATCGCACGGGCGTAGCGGCGGGCGAAGGACTCGATGATGACGCGCACGTAGCCGGCCATGGAGTCGGGACGTGCCGCGCCCTGGGCGTCCAAGGCCTCGTCGATCTTGCGCTGCATGTCGCCGGGGGTGGCGAATGCTTCCTCGTCCGGGTCGAAAACGCCGGAGGCTGCGGGCAGTTCGCGAGCCTGGGCGACCAGCTCGTCGGTATCGGTGGGCGTGCCCTCACGCTCCCACTGGCGCTGGATCTCCTGGAGAATCCACATGCCGGTGATGTTGAAAAGGGGGCGCACTCCCCCGTCGGTACGGCCTTCGTTCGTGATGCCGAGGTCGAAGGCGGCGTCGCTCATGAGGGGCTGGTCCTCGATGGCGCCGAGGACGGACCAGGAGCCGCAGGACAGGAAGTAGGCACGCTTGCCTTCCTCGATGGGCAGGCCGTGGACGGCGCAGGCGGAGTCGTGGGCACCGCCGCGCACAACGGTCAGGGTTTCGAGGCCGGGGACAGTACAGGGGCCGACGACGGTGCGGTCGGCGGACAGATCACCGAACCAGCCGCGCGGGATACCGAGACGGTTGAAGACCTCGTCGTTGAAGTCGCCGCCGCCCGGGGTGAGCAGGCCGGAGGTCGAGGCGATCGTACGCGACCAGCCGACGACGCCGGTGAGGCGGTACGCGAAGTAGTCGGGCAGGAAGAGGGCAGCCGCGACGCGCTGCGCGTCGGCGGGGTTTTCCTGCAGGTAGGCGAAAAGCTGGTTCGCCGTGTTGATGGTGGCCGGCTGGTTGCCGGTCAAGTCGAAGAACTCACGGTCGCCGATGCGATCGCGGAAAGCATCGAGGGTGCGGGAGGTGCGCTCGTCGCGGTAGGCAATAACGTCGCCAACGAGCTCACCGTTCTCGTCGAGGGGAGCCCAGTCCACGCCCCATGTGTCAATGGAGACAGCGCGGGCGTCGGGGAACTGTTCGAGGGCCTTCTTCAGGCCGGTAATCGTTTCGGCCTCCATGGTGGCCACGTCCCACGTGAGGGTGCCATCTTCGCGGCGGCGGGCCTCGTGCTTAAAGCGGTGGATGTCCGTGACGTCGAGGCGTCCGTCGTGCAGCGTTCCGGCGAGGACTCGTCCGGATGCGGATCCAAGGTCAACAGCAAGTACGGTGGTCATTGAAGGTCTCCTGCTCAAAACGCCCTCGCGCGGCGCGTCCCGTCGTTGGGTTCTCGTGCGGCTTTCCTCATCGGCGAGGCCGGGGCCGGATCCCGGTATTGGTGCCCCGCGTGGGGGCGAGCCCGGCCGGGCTCGGGGAGAGAGGACACCCGAGCCCGACCGGTGGTTGCATCAGCGGTACATCGGACCGAAGGTCTCGCAGGCGCGGAAGTCCGCAGCCTCGAGGGACTCGGTGCCGAACAGCGACCACGCCTTGGGGCGGAACACGCGCTCCTCGGGGACGTTGTGCATGTTGACCGGGATGCGCAGCATCGACGCCAGCGTGATCAGCTGGCCGCCGATGTGGCCGTAGGAGATCGCACCATGGTTGGCGCCCCACGCGTTCATGACGTCGTAGACGCTCTTGAAAGCGCCCTCACCCGTCAGGTTCGGGACGAACCAGGTGGTGGGCCACTCAATGTTGGTGCGCTCTTCGATGGTGAAGGCGACCTCGTCGGGCAGCTCGACCGTGTAGCCTTCGGCGATCTGCATGACCGGTCCGAGGCCGCGCACCAGGTTGATGCGGCACATCGTCACGGGCATCTCGCCGGAGGTGCGGAAGTGGGTCGAGAAGCCACCGCCACGGAAGTAGCCGGTCGAGGCCGGGTGGAAGGTCGTGGCCTCGAGCGTGGCCTCGCGGTCCTCCTCGGTGAACTCGTACCAGGGCTTGATGACGTTCTCACCGTCGCGCACAGCCTTGCCGGCGCCGTCCAGCGTGGTCGAGCCGGAGTTACGCAGGTCGAGCAGACCTGCGGCCGCGCGGCCCTCGGGCTTCCAACCGGTGGCCTTCTCGATGGACTCGGGGCTCCAGTAGGTACGAACGTCGGAGAAGATCTGCGGCGTGTTGGTCAGCAGGTAGCCGAACAGCATCGAGGCACCGTTGAGCGAGTCGTTCTCGGTGGCCACGACGGAGGGCTGGCGGATGCCGGTCCAGTCGAAGTTCGTGTTGAGGATGGTCTCCAGAACGTCGCCGTTGGGGAAGTGGTCGGTCCACTGACGCTGACCCTGGAAGCCGGCCGCGATGGCGCCGTGGCCGCCGGCCTCTTCCTCAAAGCCCAGCTCGGCGAGGCGCGGGTTGCCGTGCATGAGGTCGCGGGCGATGATCGTCATCTTGGTGACGAACTTCCACCAGTCCTCGTGCTTCTCTGGGTACTGCCACTCCGGCGGGTTCCAGTCCTTGCCCTGCTTGAAGTTCTCGCGGATCCACTGGTACGCCTTCTCGTACTCTTCGGGATCGTAGATGCCCTCTTCGATGCGGCGGGTGAACTCGGTCATGTCGATGTACTCGTTACGCATGCCGAGGTAGGAGCCGAAGAAGTCGGGGTCGACGACGGAGCCGGCGATACCCATAGAAACGGAGCCCATGGACAGGTAGGCCTCGCCCTTCATCTGTGCGACGGCCAGACCGGCGGTCGCGTAGTCGAGGAGGCGGGTACGCACGTCCTCGGGGATGGAGGTGTCGTCAGCGTCCTGCACGTGCTCACCGTAGATGCCGAAGGCGGGAATGCCGATCTGGGCGTGGCCGGCGAGAGCGGCAGCGAGGTACACGGCGCCGGGGCGCTCCGTGCCGTTGAAGCCCCAGATGGCGTGCGGCATCGCGGGGTCCATGTCGGTGGTCTCGGTGCCGTAGCACCAGCAGGGGGTGACCGTCAGGGTCAGGCCGACGTTGTTCGCGCGGAACTTCGCGGCACACGCCTGGGCTTCGTGGACACGGCCGATCGTGGTGTCGGCGATGACGACCTCGACGGGGCTGCCGTCCGGGTAGCGCAGGTTGGAAGTGAAAAGCTCGGCGACGGACTTCGCCATGTTCATGGTCTGCTCTTCGAGCGACTCACGAACGCCCTTGCGGCGGCCGTCAATAGTGGGGCGGATTCCGATGCGGGGGTGGTTTGTCATTATTCCTTCATCCCTCATGGTGACGTCGATGTCGGAGCGCGGGGGCGCTCGCCCCCTCGGATCCTGTGAACAAAAAAGTGCCGGGTCCGCAGGTCCCACCCCACTGGTGCGGAGTGGGACCCACGGCGGGCCACCGGGTCAGTTTGTCACTTCCCCAGCCCCGGCCTCGTGCCCGATGGAGCTATCGGCTCACTCGTACAGGTTCGCCTTGATCTCGGGGTTGTCGATGTTGGTCTTGTCGTACCAGGCGAAGCCCGAGTCGATGACCTTGGGCAGCTCACCCTTGTTGATCGCGACGACAGCAGCCTTGACCGTGTAGTAGCCGATCTTGACGGGCGACTGGGTCACGGCGCCAGCCTCGGTGCCGGCCTTGATGGCGTCGATCTGGGTCTTGCCCGAGTCGAAGCCGACAACGGTGACGTCCTTGCCGGTCTCCTGCGAGCCCTGGACGATACCGGAGGCAGCGGCCTCGTTCGAGCCGTACATGCCGACGATGTCGTCGTTGGCCTGGATGATGGCCTTGGAGGTGTCGGCGGCCTTGGTGACCTCACCGGCGATCTGCTCGTCGAGGAGCTTCAGGTCGGCGGGAGCGTTGGCCATGAAGTACTCCTTGAAGCCCTCGCAGCGCTGCTTGCCCGTGGTGGAGGTCGAGTCGTGGCAGACCATGCCGACGGAGCCCTTCTTGCCCTTCAGGAGCTCGATCATGTGCTTGGCGGCCTCGGCGGCGGCGGCCTTGTTGTCCGTCTGGACGGTGGTGACGGGGATGTCGGACTCAACACCGGAGTCGAAGGCGACGACCGGGATACCCTGCTTGTTGATCTCGTCCAGCAGGTCGGCGGCAGCCTTCGAGTCGAGAGCGGCGAAGCCGATGGCGGCCGGGCCGGAGTCCAGAGCGGACTTCAGCTGGTCGGTCTGCTCGGTCACCTTGGTCTCGTCCTGCGGGCCGACGAACTTGACCTGGTAGCCCAGCTCCTCACCAGCCTGCTCGGCGCCTTCCTTCACGGCCTGCCAGAAGCGGTGCTGGAAGCCCTTGGAGACGAGGTAGATGGTCTTGGTGCCGTCGCCCTTGACCGCGGCCTTCTCCCAATCCTGCATGTCGCCGGAGGTGTCGACCTTGGTCGCACCCGAGGCCTCGCTGGGCTTGGCGTCAGAGGAGGGAGCGGAGGAGTCCGACGAGGTCGTGCAGGCAGCCAGGCCCAGGGCCATGGAGCCGACGGCGGCGGCGGCGAAGATACGTCCGATGGGGCGCATTGGTTTTCCTTTCGTGGGGTGGCGGGGTCATTCCCGCCCTTGGTGTGTGTGGACCGACGTCGGTCCACGATGGGTGAATTGAATGGGTAAGAATCAGGCGGCGTTCTCGCGAACGCGGCGGATGTTGTCGATGACGACGGCCAGGAGCAGGACGATGCCGGTGACGACGAACTGCCATTCGGCGGCGATACCCATCATCGTCAGGCCCTTCTTCAGGGTCTCCATGATGATCGCGCCGACCAGGGCGCCGGGGATCGATGCGCGGCCACCCGAAAGGGAGGTGCCACCGATGACGGCTGCGGCGATGACGTTGAGCTCCATGCCCACACCCTCAGCGGGCTGGACGAGGCCGCCGCGCGAGGAGTAGAGGACGGCACCGATGGCCATGAAGGCGCCGGCAACGACATAGATGATGATCTTCCACAGGCGGACGTTGACGCCGGAGAGGCGGGTGGCCTCCTCGTTGGAGCCGATCGCGAGCGAGTAGCGGCCGAGCAGCGTCTTGTTCATGAGGAAGGTGGCCAGGACCGTGAGGACCACGAAGATCAGAACGGCGTTTGCGACGCCGGGGATGATCTCGCCACGCGCGATGGCCTTGTAGCCGGTGTTCGCGATCGTGATCGAGGCCTTGTCCGAGATGATCAGTGCGAGGCCTCGGGCGACCATCATCATCGCGAGTGTTGCGATGAAGGGCGGCAGGCCCAGGATCGAGACGTTCAGGCCGTTGACGAGGCCGATCGCCATGCCGACCAGCAGCGTCAGCAGCAGGCCGAGGCCGAGCGGCAGGTTCATCTTGTCGCCCGCCAGGAAGATACCGGCCATGACGGCCACGAGGCTCATGCCCGTACCGACGGACAGGTCAATGCCGGAGGTCGCGATAACGAAGGTCGCGCCCAGGGCCATCACGCCCGTGTAAGCCGACTGGAGAACGATGTCCAGGTAGATGTTGGGCTTCGCGAAGCCGTTGGCTGCGATGCTGAAGAACAGCAGGATGACGAACAGCGCAACCGTGACGAGCATCAGCTGCATGTTGTTCTTCAGGAAGGTCTTGAAAGGCGACGGCGCCTCCAGGCCCTTGTTGTCGACGACGGTGCTCACGCGACTTCTCCGTTCGCTTCTTCCTGGCCGACGGTGGCCAGTTCCATGATGTTTTCTTGGGTGGCGTCCTCGTTGTTGAGGGTGCCAATGATGCGGCCGTGGGCCATGACGGCGATGCGGTTAGCCAGGCGCAGGACCTCGGGCAGCTCCGAGGAGATCACGATGATGGCCTTGCCCTGCTTCGCCAGGTCCTCGAGCAGCGTGTAGATCTCATCCTTCGCGCCCACGTCGATGCCGCGCGTCGGCTCGTCGAAGATCAGGATGTCAGTATCACGTTCCAGCCACTTGGCCACGACGACCTTCTGCTGGTTACCGCCCGAGAGGCTGCGCAGCTCAACGTCCACGGAGGGGGTGCGTGTACGCAGCTTCGCCACGTAGTCCTTGGCGACGTCGCGCAGCTTCTTCGTCGCGACGACGGTCGCGGTGCTGAAGTGGCCCATCGCCGCCATGCCCGTGTTGAAAGAGATGTCCTTGTCGAGGAGCAGGCCGTACTGCTTGCGGTCCTCGGACAGGTAGCCAATGCCGTTCTTCACGGCGTCGTTCGCGCCCTTGATCGTCACCTTCTTGCCGTGGACGTAGATATCGCCCGAGGTGTGGGGGTCTGCGCCGAACAGCGCACGGGCGACCTCGGTGCGGCCGGCGCCGACCAGGCCCGCGAATCCAAAGATCTCGCCCTTCTTGACCTCGAAGGACACGTCGTGGACGGCCTTAACGGTCGACAGGTGCTCGACGCGCAGGACGGCCTCGTCGGAGAGTGGCTTGGTGGTGGGACGCGCGTCTGCGGGGACCTCGCGTCCGACCATCATCTTGACGACCTCGCTCATGGGGGTCGAGGCCGTGTCCACCGTGCCGATGTACTTGCCATCGCGCAGGACCGAGATGCGGTTGGTGAGCTCGGTGAGCTCGGGCATGCGGTGCGTGATGAAGATCAGGCCGGTCGTCGGGCACACGAAGTCGCGCACCAGCTCGAACAGGGACTCCGTCTCGGTCGTGGTCAGAGGAGCCGTAGGCTCGTCCATGACCAGGATCTTCGAGTCAAAGGACAGCGCACGCGCAATTTCCACCATCTGCAGACGCGCGACCGGCAGGTCACGGCAGTAGGCGGTGGGATCGATGTCCATATTGAGGCGCTCGAACAGCTCGCGCGCATCACGAACCATCTTGCGGTCGTCGACGTAGCCAAACTTGGACGTGCCGGGTCGACCGATGTACAGGTTCTGGGCGACGGTCAGGTCAGGAACGATGTTGAGTTCCTGGTGAATGATCGACAGGCCGAGGTCACGTGCGTGCTCCGGCGACTGGATGTCGACCTTCTCTCCCTGCAGCCAGATTTCGCCGCCCGGATCGGACTTGTGGATACCGGTGAGCACCTTCATGAGCGTGGACTTGCCCGCTCCGTTCTCACCGCAGAGACCCAAGACTTCACCGGGTCGAAGGTCGAGGTCCACGTCGGACAGCGCCTTCACACCGGGGAACGTCTTTGAGATCCCCTTTAGCTCTAGTAAGTTCGTCACTTCTCACCCCTTGGGTACCAGTAACTTCTCTGTTTCTGGAGTTTGCTCCTCCGGCTTCGTTAACGCTAACGGTCACTGTTCCGGAGAATCGCCCTCTTCGGCGTCCTCTTAAGACTAGAGCATCACAGTGTTCCGCGCGACCCAAATGTCTTTGCGTGTAATCAAATCGTAACCGAATGTCAGGACCTTTCAGTCTGACATTTCCGCACCATCCTGCAGTTTTTCAATGGCTGAAAGCGCGACACCGTCCAGCCACTCCTGCTCCACCACGCACTCTTTGATCAATACTCTTCCGCGTGTCGGATCGTGAGGGATCCCCTCTTGTTCCCACTCAAAAAATCCCTCACCCCGCACAGTTGTTGGAAAAGTTCCGTGAACGTTCACGACGCGCCACCACGGGACTCCACCGCCCCAATCGTGCATGATCCGCCCCACGACGCGCGGACCAGTACCAACCGCACGGGCGATCATGCCATACGTGGCCACACGCCCCTCGGGGATTTCTTCCACGACCCGCAGAACAGCCTCGACGAGTTCTTCCCTCACAGCTCATTTCTCCTTGCCCGCACACGCCGCATCATAACGCGCAGCAGTCACATCTCAATCATCTTCTCCACGGCCCACAGGACCGCCTTCGGATCTATCGGCACCACGGGCAGGTCAGTGAGCGCCACGGGTGCGCACGCTCCATCAGGCAGCTCGCTCCGGGCTCGGTCAGCGGTTCCATCACCCTCATCCAGCACAGCGGCCTCACTCTCGGCCCCACCTCCGGCGAGGTCGACAAGAACCCCAGTTCGGTCCTCGGCCTCGGAGACATCCGATTCTCCCGTTTCTTGCCCCTCACGCGCAGCCCCGGCCTCGTCCCACATACCCGGCACGAGAGGTGGGCCACTCGGAGGCTCCCACTCCCCCGCTAACGCGTCGCCACTGGGCGGCTGCCACCGATCCGCCCCCGATTCTTTCCGGTATGCATGCCCCACCTGATACGTCATCCCACCGGCATCGAGGACGCGCAGCTCCGCGGAGTTCTCAGTCCACGCCGAGTCATAGCGCATGCAGGTGATCGCCAGTACGTGAAAGTCTGCCGCGCGCAGAGCATCGCCGAGAGGCGACCCTTCAGGAGCGACAGCACCGAGCTCCGTCAGCCTTTTGTACGTCCGCCACAGGGGCCGTGAGCCGATGGACACGCTCCCCCTCGACAGCCATCGCAGTCCGTCCACGTGCCCCTTGCGCGGCCCTAGGCGGGTGAAACCGCGGACGAATCCGACAACTTCATCGGGAAGGATGTCGTCGACCGTCACAGTCTTGCCCCGATGGATCTCGACAAGAGCACGCTGCTCATTGAGCCACACGCGCATCAGGCGCGGGCGCTGCCCAGAACGCGAATGGAGGGCCCACACGTCGAGGCACAGATCCGCCCAGGTGCGTGGACTAAGAATCTGCACCGGATCATCCACGTCCATGGGGGTGCCGAGCATCTCGTCGTAGAGGTCCTGTCCAAGTGTCGCCTTGCCCAGCTGACTGGCATGGAAACGTTTCGGGAAGGGGGCGCTTTTCTGGGGAGATCCCCACAGGCTCGCGACAGTGACGATACGCGCTTCGTCGCTGGCATCACGGGGCGTCTCGTTCCAGCGCTTCCACGCTCGGGCGCGAACCTGGATGTTGTCCAGCCGCCGATCCTCCCGCTCTTCCTTGCTGCGAGGCGTTGAGGGGTGCGGGATGGCTTTCTGCGCTGCTGCTTCCCTCGGGTGCCGACGACGCTCAGCGGCTTGTCGCCTCCTGAGCCACCACGCGCCAATCCCCGAGAACACCCAATACGCGACAACAATGATCAGCAGGACCCAGCTGGTGGACAGTTCATGCCCGAATAGCCTCATACTCCCCCGTCACAGGTACACAGCGAGAAACAAAAAGCCCCGAGTTCGAAGAACTCGGGGCATCTGCTCCTGCGACTGGATTCGAACCAGTAACCGTCCGATTAACAGTCGGATGCTCTGCCGTTGAGCTACGCAGGATTGCGACAAGAGAAGATAGTAGCAGAGACTATTCGGAACTGGCAAGCCAGATACGGGACTGGAGCTATGCTGCGTGTCACTGGCATCCAACTTCCTTGTCTGGAATGCTCACTCCCATGTGGGATTCTCGATGTCTACCCCCTGCTGGCTCGCGACATGCTCGATCGCGTCAGCAAGCCACCGTGCGAAGCCAACCTGCTGCGAATCGTAGTGTTCGCGGAATCGCTCGTCGTGGATGTACCCGCGCGACATGATGTAGTGCTTGGCAGGCGTGACCGGAAAGAAATCACTGAGAGCTTCTCTATGTTCCTCGACGAGGCTGGCCGCCCTCTCGCTGTCAGGAGCGGCACCATCGCGAATTGCGTCGATCATCCTGCGTTCGATGTCATGGAATCGCTCAGAGTTCTGACGCCATTCCGCAGCGCGCCACGCGGCTGTACGCCTGCGCGATTCACGCCAGTCATCGGTATCTCCGTAGCGTTTCTCGGCCTCGTTCTGGTGAGCCGCAAAGTCGGCGTCTCCCAGGATCTTCCCGACCTCTTCCAGGGTGAGCTCGTTGTCATTCATTGCATCCTCCAACAGTGTATCCAGTGCTTCGATCATTGCGTCTGTTTCACGACGCTGAGCAAGAAGGCTCTCTCTTTGCCTCTTGAGGTGTTCGATCTCAGAGTCTCCACAGTCGAGGAGAGCCTTGATATCCATCAGCTTCATCCCCGTCGCCCGGTAGATGACAATCCTCTGGACACGCACGCAGTCCTCGCGCGAATAGAGCCGGTAGTTCGACCAGCTCCGCGCGGCGGGAGCGAAAAGGCCCTGCGCCTCCCAGTGGTGCAACGTTCGCACCGTCAGCGAGAACCGCTCAGCGACCTCCCCGACCGTGTAGAGAGTGGTGTCGTTACTCATGACATTGATTCTGACCCCTGACGCAGCGTCATGGTCAAGCGGAGGAACGCGCGCGTCATAATCATGCGGAAGGGCGTGTCCATCTCGCGGCCACATGGAAGAAAATGCCTGTGTCACAGTCAGATTGAAACCACCTCAACGCGCCGGTCACGCAGAAACACACCCCAGCGCCCTGGCGCGACAACATTCGCCAGCAACTGCTGCTCTACAGCGATTCCGGTACAAAATTCGCCCTGCTCCAGAAAAATTGCCCGATTGTGGCCGAAATGCGCGCGCAGGGCGAGTTTTGTACCGTTCGCAACACACACAACCCAAGCAGGGCGAGTTTTGTACCGTTCGCGGCACTCACAAGCCAAGCAGGGCAGGCGTTATCCCGCGTGAGGCAGACGAGCAAGCAAGAAGCAACCGGGGCTAACTGCAGCGCCTGTTGGCGGTGGCGGGGCCTGACTGCGGGGCCCATGGGCGGCGGCAGGGCCCGTGGGCGGCGGCGGGGCCCGTGGGCGGCGGCAGGGCGTGGCCGGGCATCGAGGCGATACACCGAGCGAAGCTCGCGGCGCGGAGGGCTCGCGGGCGGCCAAGCCCGACACCATTGTGCCCAAAACGCAGACCACTTCGCCTATAACAGCCCATTTTCAGTGTTTTTCACCGAGGTGGTCTGCGTTTTGGGCGTTACACCACCTGAAACCACCGCCTCACAGGCTCAAACAGGGGGAATGCACGACACGAGGCTCCGATACGCCGACAACACACCACCAGGGGGCTTCATGTCGTGCAAAACCCCCACTGCCACACAGCAAACAGCCGCCAGGCCGGCGAACACCACCAAACTGGATAGGAAACGCCAATCTGGATAGGTTACTGCGTTCTGGATAGGTTAATAAGCTATCCAGAAGCTCCGTTCCTATCCACAACAGAACTTCCTATCCAGAACATGCGCACCATAGGAGGGCGCCGGAGGGAACAGCGGGCCTGGGCGCAGGGCCGGTGGGCGGTGGCGGGGCCAGGCTGCTGCGTCCGTGGGCGGTGGTGGGCCTGGTCGAGCTTCGACCGGGCACCATCAGCCGACCTAGCCCCACT
>NZ_ALCB01000101.1:0-6312 GCF_000282935.1 Actinomyces sp. ICM39 | reverse complement strand
CAGCCATGGCCGCCATACCACCCAGAACGGAAGCGTCCGAGCCGGTACGAGCCAAGACCTTTGCCACCGTGGTGGACGGCGTCGGGGCCGGGGTGTCCGGCGTCGGAGCCGGAGGCACCGTCAGCGGGAAGTCCACATCCAGGTTCTCCTCACCTTCACCCACCGTGACGGTCATCGAGGTCGTCGCAGCGTTATAGCCGGCGGGAACCTCGATGTCGACCGTGTAGGTACCGGGGATCAGGCCCGTGAAACGGTAACGACCATCAGAATCGGTGGTGGTGCGAGCCAGCTCCACGCCGTTGGCGTCCTTGAGGATCACGGTCACGTTCGGCGCACCGGGCTCGCCGTTATCCGCACCGTTACCGTCCTCGTCGTACCACACGCGGTCACCGATCGTGGCGGGAGCAAGCAGACCGAAGTCCACGCCCTGCACCGACGCATTCGTAATCGTCACCGCAGCCTGCGTCGCGCCCCGACCCGTGTACGCCTGGGTCGGAATCAGACCAGCCAGATCACCCTTGTCGGGATCCACGATCGCGACGCGGTACGAGGCAGGAGCCAGACCCACAAACTGGTAGGCACCCTTCTCGTCGGTCACCGCAGTCATGGGATCACCGTTCGCGTCCAGCACCGGAGTGCCGTCCTCCTTCAGCAGAGCAACCGTCACGCCCTTAAAGCGCTGCTCAGAATCACTCTTGGAGTACGACGCATCCGAATCACGGTAGATCGTGCCACCCAGGTTGAAACCACCCTTGAACGAGGCCGAGGACTCGTTGTTGGTCGGATCATCGCCCGGCTGATCCTGGTGCGTAATCCTGGCAACGTTCGTCACCAGCTTGCCCGCACCATCACCAGTGATCTCAACCGTGATCGCGATCTTCTTCACCTCACCCTTCGCCAGGGTCAGGCCAGACAGATCCCACACACCAGTGGCCGCATCGTAAGTACCATCACCCTGCGAGGACACAAAGCTCACGCCAGAAGGAAGCTGATCGGAGACAGTCACGCCCGTCGCCGCGCCAGGACCGTTATTGGTCAGCGTCAGCGTGTACGTCACCTTCGCGCCCGGAGTGAACTCGAAGGACTTCTGAGCCTCCTCATCCGGATCGGTGATCTCCTTGAGAATCGCAGTATCAGCCGAGATGCCAAAACCCCAGTCCTGATCCAGGTTCGAGTTGTTCTCACCCGTCAGCGTCAGGTTAGCCGTCAGCTTAAACGCCTGCGCCAGCTTCTCCTTATCGGCCTTCACCTCACCAGACACAACCTTCTTGGCATCCACATCACCCGCAGGCGAATGCGTCAACACATCCAGCAGCGGCTCCGCCTTCAGAAGAGTCTCGGGATCAACCGACACCTTGTACTCACCAGGCAGCAGATTCTCAAACTTGTACTTGCCATCAGCGTCCGTCACCGTCTCAACCGTACGAGTCACACCACCCGGACCCGTCCAGGTCAGCGTCACCTTCACGCCCGCCAACGGCTTGTCACCAGCATCGGGGGCACCCCCGCCGTTCTGGTTGACATCCACGAACAGCTGATCACCAATCACACCAGTACCAACCAGACCGTAGTCCACGGTCTTGTCTTCCTGGCCCTGGGCAAGGCTCACCACAGACTCGGTGCCATTAGAGTCGGCACCGCGATCGTCGCCAGCCTGCGACACAGTCGCCTCATAACCCACAGGGTTGGTGAAGATGACCTTGTAATCGCCGGGCAGCAGGTTCTCGAACTTGTACTTACCAGCAGCATCCGTACTCACAGCCGCAACCGGATTACCATCCAGGTCAACGACGGGGTTGCCGGACGCGTCCGCGATGGTTGCGGTGATACCGGGCAGAGCCGGCTCGTCGGAATCCTGGAGACCGTCCTTGTTCGCGTCGAACCAGACGTAGTCGCCGACAGACGCAGGCTTGACGAAACCGAAGTCGACCTTCGTCACGTGAGGTGCGGCAGCCGTGAGCTCGATCGGCGCGGGGGTCACGAGCTTGCCCTGGCCAACCTGGGTACGGTCCGTGGAGGAGCCGTAGCCGTAGGTCTGCTTGTAGTCGGACAGCTTCGCGTCGGTCCCGTCGACCTTCAGCTCACCCGGGACGACCTCGACCTTGTAGGAGCCGAGCGGCAGGCGGTTGAACAGGTAGTTCCCGTCGGCGTCGGTCTTCGTGGTGATATCCGCGCCGGAGTCGTCCTTCAGGGGGTTGCCGTCCGCGTCGAGCAGACGCAGCGTCACACCCTCGAAGGGCTTGTCGTTGCCAGTACCGAAGGTCCACGAGGCATCGGCATCGTTGAAGATGGTGCCTGCGATCGTGCCGCCGACCTTGAAGGTCGCGCTCGAGGTGTTGTTCTTCTTGTTGGAGTCGATCTGGTCATACTCGCCCAGCGTCGCCGTGTTCGTGATGGTCGCTCCCTCGGTTGCGGGCTTGACCTTCACGAGGACGTAGAGCGTCTCAGTACCACCAACGTTGAGGTTGGTGTCGAGAATGCCGGACTCCATCGCGGTCCAGGTGCCAGCTGCTGCATCGTAGGAAGCGGTCGCGTAGGCCGGGCCCGTGCAGGGGCTCGTCGCACCGTCCTGGCAGATGCGCGTCTCGGCGGACACGTACTCGACGCCTTCGGGCAGCTTGTCGGCGACGTTCATGCCCGAGGCGACGGCCGGACCGTGGTTCTTCAGGTTGACCTTGTAGAGCACGTGGTCGCCCGGCATGATCGCCTCGGACGACTCGATGGTTTCGGGCAGGCCGTTCGCGTCGCGCACGACCTCGTCACCGTTCATCTTGACTCGAGCCACGGTCTTGTTGACCTCGACGTCGGTCGAGACGTTGATGCCGACCTTGGGGGCCTCGTTGGGCAGCAGGTAGGACACCTTGCCGTTCTCGGTGACGCCACCCGCCATGGCAACGGAGTTCCAGGCGATGAGGTTGGCGTTGACCGGGGAGGTCATGGTCGCGACGAACTGGATCTTCTCGCCCACTTCGATGTCGCGGTTCATGACGATGCGGAAGCCGGTGATCGAGGCCAGGTTGGCGGGAGCATCGCCCCACGCGTCGGGGGTACAGCCGGCGGGGGCGTCGTTCATGGCGCCACCCACGGCCAGGACCTCGCCGCGGCAGGGGTTGGGAACCGTGGAGTACTGGATCGTGATGTCCGAGGCGGGAACCGTCGTGATTTCGGGGTCGCGGCCCTGACGTTCCTTCACCGACTGGAACGTCCAGTTCGTGGAGTTCAGGTTCGGCTTCCAACGAGACTCACGAGCCTGGTTGGCTGCGGGTCCGACACCCACGTCACCCACGTAGGGCAGGATGTCGTAGGCCACGACCTTTGTCAGCGGCGCATTGCCCGCATTGCCGATCGTAAAGCGGTAGGCGCCGTCGGCACCCGGGTCGATCTCGGCGATCTCACCGGCGGGAACGAAGTCATCGTTCTTGTTGCCCTTGACTTCCTTCGCGATCGTCATACCTGCGGTCGTGGCGATCTTGAAATCCACGCTGGAGTCACACAGGAAGTCGGTCGTCGAACCGTCCTGGTTGAGGTCGAGCGTGTCCTGAGCGCGACTGCGGATGCAGTACTTGAGGTTGCGGACACTGCGGTCCTCCTCGTAGGGCTTCGCACCGCCACCCGGCATGAACGCCCATGCGGTGTTCGTCGTATCACCGGCGGGGGCGGTGGCGAGGACGTTAGCGTCGTACTTCGAGAAGAACGCGCCTTCAACCGGATCCGGGACGATCCAGCGGATCAGGGTGCGGCCGGTGTTGTTGAAGTTCTTTTCCACCTCGACCTTCACCTTGGCCGGGTCGTAGGGGGTGCCGTCGGGGTTCTTCAGGACGGAGTAGCTCTCGGCACGAATGTTGGACGCGTCGTCCACGTCGAGGCCCTCGGGCAGCAGGTCCACGACCGTGAACGGCGTGGGGGTACCGCCGTCGACGGCCTTGCGGGCCTCGGCGACGATCATGAAGCTGGCGGGCTTGCCGACGACGACGGGGTTGGTACGCAGTTCCTTACTGACCCGAACACCGGGCACCTCGGTGCGGATACGGGTCCAGCTACACGTGTTGTCCTTCGAGACGGCGACGGTACCCGTGTCCTTGTCCGTGACCTTGACGGACGCGCAGTTCTGGATACGGACGTAGTCCTCGGAGGCCACGGTGTCGTAGTACTTCTCCGGCGGCAGGGCTGCGTTGTAGTGGTTCGCAAAATCTGCGGGTTCGGTCTTCGGGACGTCGCGCGAGACCTTGCTGATCAGATCGACGGTCGGCCTGGCCAGCGGGGCAACATCGGTCTCGATGACGAAGCGGGTGATCCACTCGCCGTCCGGCAGGGTCAGAGTGCGGGTGTTCTTGTAGGTCACCGTCTCGTGGTTACCCTTGTTGGTCCAGTACTCGAAGGTCCAGCCGCTGATGTCTTCGTACCCGGACTTGGTGGAAATCTTGAACTCGTAGGGGCCAACGAAGGCTGGCTTATCGCAGCCATCGCCAGCGGCCTTGCCGTCCTCGGAGGACCAGGTGCAGGGCATGACGTCTTCCCAGCGGAAGTGCACGGTCGTGTTGCCGTTGTTGCTGCCCTCGAAACGCCAGGGCAGTTCGTCACCGCGCGCGTAGTCGCGGTTGTAGGTGCCGATCTTCTCAGCGCTGGCCTCGACCCTGCGCTCGGCGAAGCCGTGCGTGATCTCGGAGCTCTTGGACACGACGTTCGTCGGCTCGTTCATGCCCTCGGCCGTGATGGTCGCCGTGTTGGTGACCGTGTCGGCGGTCGTCACCGTGCCCTCGGGGTACTTGACGGTCACGGTGGAGGTGAGGGGGTTCTGGTATGTCCACTTGTCGTACGACCACGTCACGGAGTGGGTGGCCGGGTCGTAGACACCGCCGTTCGAGGCGGTAACGAAGACGGCCTGCGCGGGCAGCGGGTCGACGACCTTGATGTTCTGCACCTGCTGGAAGCCGATGCCGACGAGCTTGCCGTTGTAGGCCGAGCCGCCCCAGCGGGTACCGACCTCGTTCGGCTTGGTCGTGTCGTTCTGCTGGTAGCCGTAGCTCAGCTCGTACGTGGCCTCGCCGCCAACGGCGGGGTAGTACAGGCGGTTCGTCGGGCCGGACTTCTTGATGGCGACGTCGGTCGAAGCGGTCCAGGTTGTGCTCAGCGTCTGCTCGACGCTAGCGGCGTTGTTGGCCGAGAAGACGACGTTCTGCGTGGTGGTGGAGTTGTTCGGAGCATCGTTGCCGTTGTAGTGCCACGGAATCTGGATGCGGTCCGACGTGCCGGCGGGCAGCGGATCCTTCAGCGTGAAGCGGTAGCGCTGCACGCGCGCACCGTCGGCAGAGTTCTCGACGAAGTTCTCGCTCTTCGCGACAACGTCGCCGGTGACGGGCACGACCGTGTAGCCCTGCTCGATAAGCTTGAGCCCGGCCGGAGTGATCGGGCCGGGCAGGGTCATCTCGATAACGGCGCCCTGACAGGGCGTGGTCACCGACGAGCACGAGAAGTTGATCGTTGTGATCTGCTGGTCGCGGACTCGCAGGGTGGTGGAGTCGTTGACGACGGTCATCGCCAGGGTGGCGGACTCGTCGCGGGCGGCAGCGGGGGCGGCAACGCCCTCAGCGCTGACGGCTACGTCGGCGGCCTCCGCATCGGACGAGGCAGTGGCGGCGTCCTGGGACGACGCCACGTCGGTTTCTTGTGTGCTTTCGTCGGCGGCGTTGGCTCGCATGGCGAGGGGTGTCAGCGACGTGACGAGAAGCGAGAGAGCGGCCAGACTGGCAGCACCCGCAACGCCCACACGGGCGCGGAACGGACGCAGTCGAGACATCGACTTCTCCTTCTGTGGGGCAGAAAGTGGACAGGATGCCTCCCAGCGTAGTGAAGGCCCCGATCCCTATCTAGCCCTTACACATCAGCACATCATGGCGGATAACGACTGCAATGTCGGGAAGAGCGTGTTCCACAGTTTCTAAGCAAGTTCTCTGAACTGATGGTTAGTTGAGCAATCGCACGGGCGACCGAGATTTATTGAATAATCATGAAATCCCTGCCGACTCGATCAATCAATAATGACCGAGTCGATAGAAATAGCGTAAAGAACGACAAGATAGCCGAGTGCTTAAGCTCACATACTTATTGACCGTTAGTTGATTAGAGCGTTGTTGCGGGGTGGCGTGCGGGCGAGCGGCACATAAAGGGAGGGGGCGCGGGACCTGTATGGTCTCGCGCCCCCTCACCTAGGTGGGCTCACCCCGTGTGGGTGGGGTGTGCGCCCGCGTTGGGGTTAGGCCTCCTCGCGGTCGCGGCGGCGCTTACCCGCCAGAGCCGCGAAGCCAGCGATAG
>NZ_ALCB01000100.1:0-23457 GCF_000282935.1 Actinomyces sp. ICM39 | reverse complement strand
CCTTGTCTGTCTCAAGCACGGAAAGACACAGCTGTTAGTCCAGCATCAGCTCGCGGAGAAGGCGACATCACGTCGTTCTGGCGCCCGAAGTCATGAACATGCCACCACGAAACAACACGCAATCTCCTAACAACTTGTACAATTAGTACATGTCAACCGCAACGCTCTCTGATTTTCGCCAGAATCAGGCTCAATACATCGCCGCCGCCCAAGTCGAACCCGTCGAGCTTCGCTCACGCGGTGCACAGACCCGCGCAGTCCTGGTCTCCCCCGCTTTCTACGAAGAGGCAATCGCTGCCCTCGAAGCACGGCGGGAAGCCCGCGAGCGCGAGGAATACGAGAGGTGGCTCCGTGAGAATGCTCTACCCGCCCTCGAACACTACCTTGAGCACCCGGAAACTGCGCACACTCTCGATGAGCTGACGGCTGCATGGGGACTGAAGTAGTGGCACCCCAACGACGCCTTGCGATTGGCGATACCGCATACCACGACCTCGTCAACTTTCGCGGCGAACTTCTGACCCTCACGGGCTCAGAACAGACAACTGATGCTTACCTCGCTGCCCTACGCGATTTTCTATCCCGTCTCGCTGAGTTCCCTCATCGCGGTGAAGCGCGTCCCGATCTTCACCCATCAATCCATGCGATCGGTTTTCGCCAGCGGCTTCGCATCGTTTTCGCCGTCATGGAGGATCAGGTACTCATACTCGCCGTGCAATCTGCGAGGCAAGGGCGAGTTACCCTACCCGAATCTGTCTATCAGTTCCTTGAGGTCCTTGACGGCGACGTCAGGTAGCACAAACAGCATCCTCAGTTTGAGAGTTTTACTCCCCCACCCTACGGTCGCGTAGGATAGGGGAAGCAACAGCTGCGCCGCTGGCCCCGTCCCGCGGCGCGCACCGCCCAGCGACCAGAGAGCAGACATGACCGCCGAAGAAACCCCGGCCTCGTCCACCATTGACGAGACGACGCAGGCGCAGACGACCACCGAAGCCCTCGAGTGGCACGCCCCCGTCCTGGTGCGCATCGACGAGCACACGACGATCCCCCACCTGCTCAAAGAGCGCGTGCAGCGCGGTGCCACCCGCCCGCTGATCCTGCGCAAGATCGGCATCGGTGACACGTGGCGCTCGATCACGGCGCGCGAGTTCTACGACGAGGTCCACGCCGTGGCCGCCGGCCTCATCGCGCGGGGCCTCGAGCCCGGAGACCGCGTCGCGATCATGAGCCGCACCCGCTACGAATGGACGCTCCTCGACTTCGCGTGCTGGGCGGCCGGCCTCGTCCCCGTGCCCATCTACGAGACCAGCTCCATCGACCAGGTCGCCCACGTCCTCGTCGACGCGGACGTCACCCTCATCATCACCGAGACCGTGTCCATGGCGGAGATCGTGCGCGCGGCAGCCGAGAGAGAAAACCGGGACAACACGCACGTCTTCTCCCTGGACTCCGAGGCCATCGAGACCCTCATCGCGGACGGCGCGGCCACCCCGCGCGAGCGAGTCCTCGCCCGCTCGGAAGCCCTCACGAAGGACGACATCGCAACCATCGTCTACACGTCGGGCACGATGGGCACGCCCAAGGGCACGGTCCTGTCCCACGAGAACTTCACGAACCTGTGCCTGAACGCCCACGCGTGGATGCCGGAGATCGCGGCGGGCAAGGACTCGCGCCTGCTCCTCTTCCTGCCCCTCGCCCACGTGTTCGCGCGCTTCCTGCAGGTCTTCCAGATCAGCGGCAACGGCGTCCTCGGCCATGCCTCCAACATCAAGAACCTGCTCAACGACCTGGCGTCGTTCAAGCCGAGCTACCTCCTGGTCGTCCCGCGCGTCCTGGAGAAGATCTACAACTCGGCGGACACGAAAGCCTCCGGCCCCAAGCGCAAGATCTTCCGCTGGGCGGCCAAGGTCGCGATCGCCTACTCCCAGGCCCTCGACACTGAGGAGGGCCCGACCTCGTCGCTCAAGGCCCAGCACGCCCTGGCGGACAAGCTCGTCTACCAGCAGATCATCCGCCTGGTGGGCGGCAACGCGGACTACATCGTGTCGGGCGGCGCTCCCCTGGCGACCTGGCTCGCGCACTTCTATCGCGGCATCGGCATCCCCGTCCTGGAGGGCTATGGCCTGACCGAGACGGTCGGCCCGGTCTCCGTCAACACACCCCGCCTATCCAAGATCGGCACCGTGGGCCCGGCCCTGCCGCCCATGTCCTTCAAGATCAGCGACGAGGGCGAGATCCTGCTCAAGGGCTCGAGCGTCTTCCAGCGCTACCACAACGACCCCGAGGCCACGGCCGCCTGTTTCACCGACGACGGCTGGTTCCGCACGGGCGACCTGGGGTCCCTGGACCGCGACGGCTACGTGTCCATCACGGGCCGCGCGAAGGAGATCATCGTGACGGCGGGCGGCAAGAACGTCGCCCCGGCCGCCCTCGAAAACCCGATGCGCTCCCACCCGCTCATCTCCCAGGTCCTCGTCGTGGGCGACCAGAGGCCCTTCATCGCCGCGCTCATCACGCTGGACGCGGAGATGCTCCCCGATTGGCTCGCCGCCCACTCGCTGCCCCCGATGAGCGTTGCCGAGGCGGCCACGAACGTCGAGGTCCTGGCCTCCCTGGAAAAAGCGGTGGCCTCCGCGAACGAGCACGTCTCGCGCGCCGAGTCGATCCGCAAGATCAAGGTCCTCACCACCGACTTCACGGAGGCGAACGGCCTGCTCACGCCCTCGCTGAAGGTCAAGCGCCTGGAGGCCACGCGCCGCCTCGCGCCCGTCATCGACGAGATCTACGGCGGCCCCGTGCAGGACTGACGCGCCCACGAACGAGGCCGTGGCCGGCTCGCGCTCCCCCGATCGGTATCGGGGTTGGCGAGCCGGCCACGGCTTTTGTGGGTGAGCGACCTACTGCGAAGCGAGAGCCGCTGTGGGCGGCGTGCGAGCCGCTCGGATCGCGGGGTAGAGCCCGGCGACGGCGCCGATGAGGAGGGTTGCGCCGAGGCCTGCGGCGATCACCCACCAGTGCAGGGTGGGCGGCCAGCCGTACGCGTAGCACATGCCCCAGGTGACGCCCGCGCCGATGAGGCATCCGGCAAGTCCTCCAAGGAAGGACAGGAGCAGGGCTTCGGCCAGGAACTGCACGGTGATGTGCCCCCGCTTGGCGCCCAGAGACCGGCGCAGGCCGATCTCTTTTCGGCGTTCCAGGACGGAGATGATCATCGTGTTGGCCACGCCGATGCCGCCAACGAGCAGGGCGATTGAGCCGACACCCGCGAGCAGCGTCGTGAGGGTCTGGTCAGCCGCGTTCTGGGCGGCCAGCGCGTCGGAGGGGCGCGAGACCTTCAGGCCGGTGGCCCCCTGCGGGGCGAGCGTGGGACCGAGGAGCTCGCGCACGTTCTCCACCTGGTCCTCGGATGAGCGCTCGTAGATCATCGTGGGTGTCTTGCCCGCGTCGAAGTACGTGCCCGCGGCGGGAACGCCAATGAGCGCGGCGTTATCGAGTTCCTCGGCCAAGGGAGCCGGATCCATGATGCCCAGGACGGTGAAGGACATGCCGCCCAGCCACACCTGGGTACCCGGCTCGACGACGCCGAGCAGCTGCGCGGCCTTCGAGCCCAGGACGACACCCGGGTACTTCGCGGTGGCATCGTTGAGCCACGCGCCCTTCTTCATGGTCCCGGAGACGACCTTCAGGAGGTTCGTGTCGGCTGCCATCGTGATAATGCCGCCAGTCGCGTTCGGGTCGGACAGGCGCGAGCGGTACACGGAGACGCCGCTCAGCGCCGACGTGGACGCCGCGTCGGTGACGCCCGGGATCATACGCGTGCGTCCGACGGAGTCCTCGGGCAGGATGAGGTCCGTTCCCGACAGGTCCGCGCCGCTACGCGCGGTCAGCATGTTGGTGCCGAGCGCCCGCAGCTGTTCTTGCAGGCGGGCCTGAGAAGACGCCGAGACGCCGACGACGCCGACCATGGCCGCGATGCCGATCGCGATGCCGAGCGCCGAGAGGATGGCTCGCATGGGGCGGGCCCGCAGGCCCGTCAGGCCCAGCCGCGCGACGTCCGAGAGGCGCAGCGCAGAGCGGCCGGTACCCGTGTTCTTCTTACTCGCCATGGTCACCTCCCGGGTGCGCGGAGTCGGAAACGATCTCGCCATCGCGGATGGCGATCTGCCTGGGCAGCGAGGCCGCCAGGTCATTGTCATGGGTGATCACGATGATGGTCGTGCCGGCCTCGTTGAGCTCTCGCAGGAGGGCGACGATGGACGCGCCCGAACGCGAGTCGAGGTTACCGGTGGGCTCGTCGGCCAGCAGCAGGGCCGGGTGCCCGATGATGGCACGGGCGATGGCGACGCGCTGGCGTTCGCCACCCGACATCTGGTGGGGCTTGTGGTCCATACGGTGCCCGAGGCCCACGCGGGTCAGTGCCTCACGCGCGGCCTCGCGGCGCTTGGCCCGCGGCACGCCCCGGTAGAGCAGTCCGTCCGCGACATTGTCGAGGGCGGAGACGCCGGCCGTGAGGTGGAACTGCTGGAAGACGAATCCGATCAGCGAAGAGCGCACTCCCGACAGTTCGGTATCACGCAGGGAGGACACGTCCGTGCCGTTGATGCACACGCTCCCCGAGGTCGGCCGGTCAAGCGTTCCAATGAGGTTGAGCAGGGTCGATTTTCCGGAGCCGGACGGCCCGACGATGGCGACGAACTCGCCCTCGTCGACGGCCAGGGACACTCCGTTACAGGCGTGCACGGGCGGGCTGCCGAAGGACCGGTGCACGTCGGTCAGTTGCAGGATGTGGCTCATCGGTTGGGCACCACCACGCGCTGGCCTTCGGCGATCTCGTCGCCGCTCACTTCGACGCGGTCTCCCGCGAACAGGCCGACGGTGACGGGAACCCGGCGAATCTCGCCCTTCTCATCCACGACCTCGACGCCGAACTGATCAGCGCTGAGGGCCACAAGGGCACCGAGGGGCACGGACAGCACGCCCGTACGGGTCTCGGAGGTCAGGCCGAGGGAGACGGATGCCTCCTGCAGCCCTTCGAGGGCGGCGGGGTCGTCGGGGGTGATGGTGACCGGGATGATCCGCTCTTTGTTGGCGTCCTTGCTGCCTTCTTCGCTGGCCTTTTCGCGCGGCGGCTCGACGGAGCTGATCGTTCCGGTCGTCGTCGTGGCGGAGCCGGGCAGGCGCACGGTCACGGAGTTTCCAACGACGCCGAGGGCCTGGTCGGAGAGCTTCAGATTCGCGGAGATCACCTGACGCGAGGACGAGGCCGTGAACAGTTCCGTCTCCATCGTCGCGTTGTCGCCAACGCGGGCCTTCAGCGCGCCGATGCGCAGGTCTTCGGGGGCGAAGAGGACGGTGCCCAGCGGCAACGTACCGTTCTGGGGCAGGGTGAGGGCCTTCTGCCACTTCTTGATCGCCGCGATCGTGTTCCAGTCGAAGTGGGCGTTGGGGGTGGCTTCGAAGTAGCCGAGCTCGGACAGCGCCGTCTCCAGCTGGGTAACGTCCTCTCCGTCGCTCATGCCCTCCTCGAACGCGCGCCAGGCGGGGGTTGCGCCGTGGAGCAGGTACGTGTTGTTGCCGGCGACCGTGTAGACGTGCGATCCCTGAGTGAGGGTCGTGCCGGGCGTGGGAAGGGCGGTGACGACGCCTTCGAAGGCGCTCTTGAGCGTGTAGGAGTCGGCGTAGTGGAGGGTTCCCTGGACGGTGGTCTCCCCCACCAAGTCTCCGCGGGTGACGGTCGCGGTCGCACCGTCAAAAGACTGGGGAGCTTGGGCTTCTGCGTTGGTACCGGAGCATGCGGACAGGGTCAGCGCCCCGATCGCGAGGATCGCAAGCGCAGCCGCGGGGCGTGGGGTTCGCGGACGCTTCACTTGGCGGCCCCCGCCTGCTGGAAGCACTTGTTGAGCACGTCCTCGGGGATGTCCTTGACGCTGATGCCTTCGCCGGCCTGCGGGTCCTTGACGTCGTATCCGGCCTCACGCAGGCACTGGGCTGCCTTGACCATGGCTTCACGTGCCGCCGGGTCGTTCGCGATGTTGTCGTCACCGGCAATTCCTGGCATCTTCGCCATGCACTCGTTGATCGCGGCGTCGAAGGCAGGGTTGTGGTCGTTGAGCTGATCGGGCGTCAGGCCGGTGTCGGGCACATCGAAGCCCTTCTCGCGCATGCACTGGGCGAAGAGGAGGTTGGCATCGCCTTCAGCCGCCGAGGCCGGGCTCTTCGAGCTGGACGGCGACGAGGCAGACGAGCTGGACGATCCGGTCGATCCACATGCGCTGAGGGCCGCCGCCAGGGTGATGGCGATGACGGCAAGGGCACGCGTCTGTGCGCGATTCTTCATCGAAAACTCCTTGAGGACTGCTTATCGGCAATGGTTCTCACTGCCTGTATAGATTACAGTCCACAACCCTGAAAGCTACCTGAAAACTATCGGGGAGCCTGCGCAGAATTTCATCAGACAACCCTGAGAGTTCACGAGGACGGGGCTGGGCCCTCCCCCAACGTGCAGTTTAGAGGCACGAACCCTCGTCGTACTCGGCCTTAATGTCCTCGTGGTGGCGGATGACCTCGCGGACCATGAAGCCCAGGAACTTCTCGGCGAAATCGGGGTCGAGGCCGGAGGATGCCGCCAGGGTACGCAGGCGCTCGACCTGGCGAGCCTCGCGGTCCGGGTCGGCGGGAGGCAGGTCGAGGCGGGCCTTGATGTGCCCGACGCGCTGGGTGCAGCGGAAACGCTCGGCGAGGATGTGCACGAGGGCAGCGTCGATGTTGTCGATCGTTGCGCGAGCCTCCGCCAGCTCGGCGGGAATGCCGCTCACGCCCGCATCCGCCGAAGCGGCCACCGAGGCCTCGTCACGCTGTGCCATTGTTCCCCCCCTAAGGTCTCAACTGACCTCAGTGTAGCGGGCGGACTCAGGCGCTGCGCTTGCCTTCCGAGGAGCGTTCCGGGTAGAGCTCGGCGGGACCGACGCCCTCGACGAGGTCGCGGGTGATGACCACGCGGGCGACGTCGTCGCGACTGGGCAGATCGAACATGAGGTCCGACAGGGTCTGCTCCATGATCGAGGACAGGCCACGGGCACCCGTCTTACGCTCGTTGGCGCGCGCAGCGATCGCCAGCAGCGCCTCGTGCGTGAACTCCAGGTCCATGTTGTCCAGCTCGAAGAGGTGCTGGTACTGGCGCACGAGGGAGTTCGACGGCTCGGTGAGGACTCGAACGAGGTCCTCCTCCGTCAGCTCCTTCGTGGAGGTCAGGATGGGCAGGCGGCCGATGAACTCGGGGATCATGCCGAACTTGTGGAGGTCCTCGGCGGACACGGCCTCGTAGAGGTCGCCCATCTCGGAGGTGCTCTTCAGCTCGGAGCCGAAGCCCGTGGAGCGGCGGCCCAGGCGGGCCTTCACGATGTCCTCGATGCCCGCGAAAGCACCGGCGGCGATGAACAGGATGCCGGAGGTGTCGATCTCCAGGAACTGCTGGTGGGGGTGCTTGCGTCCACCCGTGGGAGGCACGGAGGCGACCGTGCCCTCGATGATCTTCAGGAGGGCCTGCTGCACGCCCTCGCCCGACACGTCGCGGGTGATGGAGGCGTTCTCAGCCTTGCGGCCGATCTTGTCGATCTCGTCGACGTAGATGATGCCCTTCTCGGCCTTCTTAATATCGCCGTCGGCCTCCTGGATGAGGCGCAGGAGGATGTTCTCCACGTCCTCGCCCACGTAGCCGGCCTCGGTCAGGGCGGTCGCGTCCACGATCGCGAAGGGCACGTCGAGGAGACGAGCGAGGCAGCGCGCCAGGTGGGTCTTACCCGTGCCCGTGGGGCCCAGCAGCAGGATGTTGGACTTGGTGCCCAGCATGTCCTCAGCGTTGCCGGCCTCGCGAGAGCGCACGCGCTTGTAGTGGTTGTACACGGCCACTGACAGGGCGCGCTTAGCACGGTCCTGGCCGATCACCCACGTGTTCAAGAATTCGTTGATTTCACGCGGCTTTGGCAGCGGCGTCGTCGACGAGGAGGGCTGCTGTGAACCGAGTTCCTCTTCGATGATCTCGTTGCACAGCTCAATGCACTCGTCGCAGATATACGCGCCGGAGCCACCGATGAGCTTACGCACCTGCTTCTGGCTCTTCCCACAGAAAGAGCACTTGAGCAGTTCCGCGCCATCAGTCAGACGAGCCACGAGACCTCCAAGGTGTTGAACGTTTTGCCGTTCGGTCGGATGCGCTTTCGCACTTACTAGCAAACAACGTAGTGCACGCGGGCCAGTTTTCCGCGTAGCCACGCCTATTGTTATGAAAAGTTCACCCGAAGCCGAGCCGTATCACACGGCAAGCATCTAGACACACGACAACGAGGCCGTGGCACCCACCGCACACGTAAGCGCGGGGGACCACGGCCTCGTCAATGAAGACAGCGTCACAGAGCCTTGCGGGACTCCAGCACCTGGTCGATCAGACCGTACTCGGCGGCCTGCGGGGCGGTGAGGATCTTGTCGCGCTCGATGTCGCGGCGCACCTGCTCCACCGGCTTGCCCGAGTGCTTCGAGATGGTGTCCTCGAGCCACGCGCGCATGCGGTCGATCTCGTCAGCCACGATCTGGATGTCCGAGGCCTGCCCCTGCATGCCCTCCATCGCCGGCTGGTGGATGAGGACGCGGGCGTTGGGCAGCGCCAGACGCTTGCCGGGCGAACCTGCGGCCAGCAGCACGGCGGCAGCCGAGGCGGCCTGGCCCAGGCACACCGTCTGAATCTGCGGCTTGATGTACTGCATCGTGTCGTAGATGGCGGTCAGCGCCGTGAAGGAGCCGCCGGGCGAGTTGATGTACATAGTGATCAGCGAATCGGGATCCTGTGACTCCAGGACCAGCAGCTGCGCCATGACGTCATCCGCGCTGGCATCGTCCACCTGCACGCCCAGGAACACGATGCGATCCTCGAACAGCTTCGTGTAGGGGTTCTGACGGCGGAAACCGTAGGCCGTGCGCTCCTCGAAGTCGGGCAGCACGTAGCGGGCCTGGGGCATCTGGCGGGCGACCGCCTCAAAGTAGGGCTGGGTGCTCATCAGTTCTCTCCTCGCGTTCCGATCTCCTGCGGGGTGTCGATCACGCGGTCGACGAAGCCGTACTCGAGGGCTTCCTGCGCCGTGAACCAGTGGTCGCGATCGCCGTCCGCCTCCACCTGCTCGACGGTCTTACCCGTGCGAGACGCGGTGATGGCAGCGAGTTCCTTCTTCATGCCCAGGATCAGGTCTGCGTTAATGCGGATCTCCGTCGCGGAGCCGCCGGCTCCGCCCAGGGGCTGGTGCAGCAGAACGCGGGTGTGGGGCGTGATGTAGCGCTTGCCGGGGGCGCCCGCGGTGAGCAGGAACTGGCCCATCGACGCGGCCAGGCCCATGCCGACCGTCACGACGTCCGGCTTGATGTACTGCATCGTGTCGTAGATGGCCATGCCGGCCGTCACCGAGCCGCCAGGCGAGTTGATGTACAGGTAGATGTCGCGGTCTGGATCCTCGGCCGCGAGCAGCAGCAGCTGCGCGCAGATCGCGTTCGCATTGTCATCGCGAACCTCGCCGCCCAGCCAAATGATGCGCTCCTTGAGCAGGCGCTGGTAGACCGAGTCGCCCAGTCCCAGCTGCGAGCCTTCGCCGGCAGCCCCGGTATTGTGCACGCTCACGCGTACCTCCTCGTCTGTTCGCGGGCCCAGTCGGCCCCATTGCTGTCAACCGTACCCGCTGTGCGCCCGCTCGTGCGCGCGCCGGGCCGTCGTTTCGCTGTCGGCACATGCGCCAGACAGATGCACTGAGGGGGTGAGGCTCGCGCCCCACCCCCTCAGCCAAGAGTTAGTCACTCGTCAGCGGGCTCACCCGCCGCGGTTCACTCCTGCTCGTCGGCAACCTCGGTGATGATCTCCGCGCCCTCTTCGGTGGCGGGATCGGTGCCGAAGAACTTGCTCAGGTCGACGTCGGCGCCGTTGGTGTCCTTGACGGTGACGACCTTCAGGGCCTCGATGAGGGCCTTGGAGCGACCCAGGTCGGCCACGACGTTGGCCATCTGCTGGGAGGAGGAGAACAGCTGGTTGATGTCGATGCCGAAGTTCTGCGACATCTGGATCGCGTAGTCGATCAGCTCCTGCTGGGAGACCTGCACGTCGAACTTCTTGCCCAGGGCCTCGGAGAGCAGCTCGGTGCGGATTTCCTTCTCGACGGCCTCGCGGGCTTCCTTCTTGGCCTTGGGCTTGGCGTCCTCGCCGACACGGTGCTCGACCTGGTGGTCGACCGCGGACTCGGGCAGGACGATCTCGACCTTGTCCAGGAGGAGGTCGATGAGGGCGTCGCGCGCGGCGAGGGCCTGCTGGGACTCCTTGGACTGGGCGGCCTGCTTCTTCAGGTCTTCCTTGAGCTCGTCGATGGTGTCGAACTCGGAGACCATCTGAGCGAAGTCGTCGTCAGCCTTGGGCAGCTCGCGGGTCTTCATAGCCTTGATGGTGATAGTCACCTCGGCCTCTTCGCCCTCGTGCTCGCCACCCTTCAGCTTGGAGGTGAAGGTGACCTCTTCGCCGGCCTTGGTGCCGCGCAGGGCGGTGTCCTGGCCGTCGAGCATGGAGCCGGAGCCGATCTCGTAGGAGACGTCGGAGGCGGAGTCAACCTGCTTGCCGTCGATGGTGGCGACCAGGTCGATGGTCGCGAAGTCGCCGGTCTTGGCCTTGCGGTTGATGGTCTTGAGGGTGGCGAAGCGGCCGCGCAGGTCCTCGAGTTCCTTCTCGACGTCCTCTTCGGTGACCTCGGTGGGCTCGACCTCGACGACGAGCTTCTCGTCGATCTCGGGCAGCTCGAAGTCGGGGACGACGTCAACCTCGGCGGTGAAGACGAGCTGGCCACCCTGCGCGCCAGTCACGTTGGGGATCTCGGTGACGTCGACGGTGGGCTGGGCCAGGGGACGCAGGTCATTCTCGCTGACGGCGTCGGAGTAGTGGCCGGGCAGGACCTGGTTGACGACCTGCTCGATGACGGCGGCGCGGCCGAAGCGCTGGTCGATGATGCGCGGAGGCACGTGGCCCTTACGGAAGCCGGGGATGTTGACCTGTCCGGCGATCTCCTTGTACGCCTTGTCCATTTCGGACTTCAGTTCCTCGAAGGGAACCTCAACGGTCAGACGAACCTTGGTGGGCTCGAGGGTTTCAACGGTGCTCTTCACGTGCGTACGCTCCGTAGTCTACAAATCGGGGGAACGCCCATTTCGGGCGCATAACAACTCGCTTAGTGTACGCCACGGCCCCGTTAATGTCCTCATTCGCGGGCCGTAAGTGGGCATATCCACCCCTCTACGGGCGCTTCGAGTGCGCAACGCCACACGGGCACGTGCCACTCTCCCCCATTCACGAGGCGGGGGCCGCCCACGCTGCCGGGCGCACTCAGGGGGCGAGGTAGTGGGAGCGCCCTCGCACGACGGCTGCTAAGCGGGCGCGGGGCACGTCGGCGACGAGGCGCACGGCGGCGGTGATCTCGCGGTGAATGGCTCGGGCTTCGGCGTCGTCTGTCGCGGTAAAACGCGCGGTGACGCGAGGCTGGCCGGAGGCGATGGCGATGTCCCAGGATTCGAGCCGGGTGACGGAGCGGGCGGCGGCCTCGACTTCTTCGGGGGCGCGCCCGGGCGCCAGAGTCGTGACCGTCATGATGGTGCGATAGGACGGCATGGACTCCCCCGGGATCGGATGAAAAAACCGCGACGCTGTGGCCGCGGTTGGTCGGGGTGACAGGATTTGAACCTGCGACCCTCTGCTCCCAAAGCAGATGCGCTACCAAGCTGCGCTACACCCCGTTGGACTGGTGTCCGGTGCCCCATCATACGGGAGGCGCGTGTAAATGTCGCGCACGTGGACAATACCCGCTAGGATCTTCGTGTCCCCTTCGGGGGTACGCGGATGTAGCTCAATGGTAGAGCCTCTGCCTTCCAAGCAGATCACGCGGGTTCGATTCCCGTCATCCGCTCCAGCACTGGGAAAGCCCCGGGCCACTCGGCCTGGGGCTTTCCTGTTAGTCGCTCACGCTCACGCAATCTCGGGGAACGTCGAGGTGTCGATGACGTAGCGGTAGCGCACGCGCGAGGCGACGATGTTGTCGTAGGCCTCGGTAATCTCCTCACCGCTGATCATTTCAACCTGCGGGATGACGCCGTGCTCGGCGCAGAAGTCGAGCATCTCCTGGGTTTCGGCGATGCCGCCGATCTGGGAGCCGGCGAAGGACTTGCCGCCGTTGACGAAGGCGCGCAGCGGCAGGGAGACGGGCTCGGTGGGCAGACCCACATCGACAAAGACGCCGTAGGGGCGCAGGGCGGCCATGTAGCCGGCGTAGTCGAGGCCGTCGGCGGACACGGTGCACAGGATCAGGTCGAAGGAGCCGCGCAGGGACTCGAGCACGCCCTCCTCGCTGGTGGCGTAGAAGTGGTCGGCGCCGAAGCGGCGAGCGTCGGCTTCCTTGGAGCGACCGTGGGAGATGACGGAGACCTCCGCGCCCATGGCCTTGGCGATCTGCACGCCCACGTGTCCGAGGCCGCCCATGCCGAGGATGGCGACGCGCGAGCCGGGGCCCACGTTGTAATGCTTGAGCGGCGAGTAGGTGGTGATGCCGGCGCACAGGAGGGGCGCGCAGGCGGAGAAGTCGAGGGATTCCGGCACGTGGAGCGCGAAGTCCTCGCGCACGGTGAAGCCGCGCGAGTAGCCGCCGGTCGTCGGGTTGCCCTCAGCGTCGGCACGGTAGGTCCACAGGGTGCCGGGCGTCGAGGTGCACCACTGCTCATAGTCGGATTCGCACATCTCGCACGTGCCGCAGGAACCCACCATGCAGCCCACACCCACGCGGTCCCCCACCTTGAACTTGGTGACGCCGGGACCGACCTTGGCGACGGTACCGACGAACTCGTGACCGGGCACGAGCGGGTAGGACACGGGGCCCCACTCGCCGCGGGCGGCGTGGATGTCGGAGTGGCAGATGCCCGCGTAGGCGACGTCGAAGTAGATCTCCCCCTCGCCTGGTTCGCGAATGTCGATCTGCAGGGGGCGGAACTGGGTGGTGGCATCGTCACAGCCGTATGCGATCACACTGGGCATGAGAACTCCTTTGTCCGGTCAAATGGATTGCTCCAAGCATACTCCAGAAACAAAAACCCCGGCGCACAAGCGCCGGGGCAATGGGGTGGCTGACGGGACTCGAACCCGCGACGTCCTGGACCACAACCAGGTGCTCTACCAACTGAACTACAGCCACCATCGCGTCGCCGTGAAGGCAACGGGTAGAGTCTAGCACTACCCACCCGAGCTTGGAAACTCGAGCACTGCCCTCACGGCGGTGGCGTGCGTCACCAGTGGGCGCGCGCGGAGATCGCGTCGGCGAAGTTGCCGAGCGCGCCGGGGGTGGCGCCCAGGTACAGGTCGGCGTCCACGAGGGAGACCTCCATGACCAGGAAGGAGCCCTTGCCGTCGGGGACCAGGTCCACGCGGTTGAAGAGGAACTGCTCGTCGTGGCCCAGGCGCGAGCGCACGTAGCCGTGCAGGACGCGACGGATCTCCTCGCCCCACTTCCACGCGACGGAGTCGGCGGCCTCGGCGGTCACCACGGCCTCGTGGACGGAAGGGTCGCTGACCGACGCGGGGTGCAGGGCGGAGCGCTTCTCGACTGCGTGGGACACCAGGCCGTTGAAGAAGACGAGCGAGATCTCGCCGTGCAGGTCGATCTCCTCGACGTAGCGCTGGATCATGACGGAACGGCCCTCACCGAGCAGGCCCTGGACCTGGCGCATGGCGGCCTGGCGCTGGCGGGTGTCGACGGTCGTGTAGCGACCGATGTCGCGCACGCCAGAGGACACGGCGGGCTTGACGACGAACTCGCCGAAGGCCGGAAAGCGCGTGTGGATCTGATGCTTGGACAGGTTCTGCTCGGGCTCCAGCCAGTTCGTGGGAATCGTGGGCATACCCAGGGCCGCCAGTTCCTTGAGGTAATGCTTATCCGTATTCCAGTTCAGCACGTCCGCAGAGTTCTGCACACGACGCAGCTGCTTCGTCCACTCCAGGAACGCCTGGCGGTCGCTCGCGTAGTCGGACACAGAGCGCACGACGACCATCCCGGCCTCGGACCAGTCGACGTCGGGGTCGTTCCATACCTTGATCTGGGGGTCGCACCCGCGCGCCGCCAGCTCGTCGAGCAGACCTTCCTCGCCTTTGAAGAGGTTGGGCATGGACTTGCAGGTCACCAGGGTGACTTTGGGATGGGCCGTCATAGTTATCTTTCTATCGTGGGAATTAGTTGATTAACGAGGCATTGGCTGGGTTCTCAGCGCAGGCCGAGCGGGCGCTGAGCGGCCTCGGTCAGCAGTTCGGTCAGCAGCTCCGGGTAGGAGAGGCCTGCGGCGGCCCACATCTGCGGGTACATCGAGATGGGCGTGAAACCGGGCATCGTGTTCACTTCGTTGATGATGACGGTGTCGCTGGCCTCGTCGAGGAAGAAGTCGACGCGCGCCAGGCCCTCGCACTCGAGGGCGTCGAAGGCACGCCACGCGGTCTCGCGGATGCGATCGGCGTATTCGGGGGCGACGTCGGCCGGGCAGGACAGGCCGACCACGTCGTCCACGTACTTGTGCTCGTAGTCGTAGAACTCGCCCTCGGGGACGACGATCTCGCCCAGGGGCGCGGTGCCGCTGCGCCAGTCGGAGCGCGAGCCGAGGACGCCGCACTCGACCTCGCGGCCGGAGACGGAGGCCTCGACGATGATGCGCGGGTCGTGGTTCGCGGCCTCCTTGATGGCCACGGGCAGGTCCTCGCGGCAGGTCACGCGCGAGATGCCGACCGAGGAGCCGGCGCGGCAGGGCTTGACGAAGACGGGGAAACCGAGGCGCTCGATGCGGTCCATGCAGGCGGTGGCGTCGGCGTCCCACTGGCGGGCGGTGACCAGCTCCCACTGGCCCACGTCGATGCCGGCGGCGGCCAGGACGGTCTTGGTGAGGTGCTTGTCCATGGACACGGCGGAGGAGGTCACGCCGCAGCCCACGTAGCGCACGCCGGCCATCTCGAAGAGCCCCTGGATGGTGCCGTCCTCGCCGTAGGGGCCGTGCAGGAGCGGGAACACGATGTCCACGTGACCCAGGTCCTCCACGCCAATGACCCGTGAGTCCGGGGCATCCGGGTCGCCCTCGTAGGTGAGCTCGACGAGGTTGCCCTCGCCAGGGGTGAGCGCGACACGGGTCGATCCGGCGGTGACGGACTGGCCCTTCCCATCCTTGAATTCCAGCGCCGACGGGTCATCGGCGACGCGCACCCACTGGCCGTCGCGCGTGATACCCAGCGGGATCACGTCCCACTTGGTGCGGTCGATAGCGGTCAGGATACCGGCGGCCGTCGAGCACGAGATCTCATGCTCGGAGGAGCGTCCACCGAAGACGATGAGGACGCGAGGACGAGAAATTGCAGTCATGGGTCCAAGACTACCGCGCGGGAGGCTTTTCACGCCCGCGTGCGCGGCGTTTAGACCAGCTCGATCTTCCAGCCGTCCATCTTCTGCGGGCGTGCGAGCAGCATGCGACCCATGTCCTCGATGCTGGCGCGTCCCTCGACGACCTCGACGACGGCGCCCGTAATCGGCATGTCGACGCCGACGGAGGCCGCGACCTGGAGGATCGGCGAGGCCGACGCGACACCCTCGACGACGCCCGGGGACAGGGCCAGGGCCTCGGCCAGTCCCATGCCGGAGCCGAGGCGGTGGCCGAGGGAGAAGTTACGCGACAGGCGCGAGGAGCAGGTGGCGACGAGGTCGCCGATGCCGGACAGGCCCGCGAAGGTCGCAGGATCGGCGCCAAGCGCGGTGCCCAGGCGCGTCATTTCCGCCAGGCCGCGGGTGATGAGGGTCGAGCGCGTGTTGATGCCCAGGCCCATGCCCTCGGCCGCACCGATCGCGACCGCGATGACGTTCTTGGTCGCACCCGCCATCTCCGTGCCCACGACGTCGGTGGACACGTAGGGGCGGAAGTAGGAATTGTGGCAGGCCTTCGCGATCTCCTTGGCCAGCTCCACGTCGGTTGCAGCCACGACCGTGGCCGTGGGCTGGCGCTCCGCGATCTCGCGCGAGAGGTTCGGGCCGGACAGGACGGCGATGCGGCTACTCGGCACGCCCGAGGCCTCGGCGATGATCTCGTCGACGCGCTTGAGGGAGCCGAGCTCCAGGCCCTTGGCCAGGGACAGCAGGGCGACGTCGGGGGCGAAGGACTCGCGCGCGGCGCTCAGGGTGGCACGCACGGCCTTCACGGGCACGGCCACGACGACGAGCTCGCGACCGGCGACGGCCTCAGCGATATCCGTGGTCGCGTTGATGCGCTCCGAGAGCTCAATCCCCGGGAGGTAGGTGGGGTTCTCTCCCCCATTGATGAACGCAATCGTGTCGGCGTTACGCCCCCACATCGTCACGCTCACGCCCGCGTCGGCGAGCACCTGCGCGAACGTGGTTCCCCAGGCGCCCGTTCCCAGGACCGCTGCTGTTGTCATACTCATCGAGACCTCCCTGTCGAGGCCATTCTACTAGGATCGAAACAACCGACCCGCACCAGGAGGAACTGTGTCTCACCGTCGAGCCCTCGCCGCGAGCGCGGCCGCCTGTCTGCTCCTGTTGGGTGCGTGCGCGCCCGGAGCCCCAACGGACACGCCTCAGTCAGCCGCGGCCTCGCCGAGCTCCTCCTCCCCCACGGCGTCTCCGACCGCGAGCGCGGCGCCGGAGACCACTCCGACGTCCGAGCGGGGTCTGGACGCAACCAAGCCGATCAACGCCGACAATTGGATGTCGAACGTGGAGGGGTTGCCTCCGGTGCGCTCGGATGACCCGGCGAAGGCTCTGGCGCTGACCGGGATTCGCGCGGCGACGCACGACGGTTTCACGCGGGTCGTGCTCGAGTTTTCGGGCGAGGGCACGCCGGGGGTGTGGCGTGCGGCGTGGACGGATGAGGCCGTGGAACAGGGCCGAGGCCTGCCCATCCAGGTCGACGGCGAGGCGGTCCTGGATCTGGTCATCGACGGCACGCCGATGACGGCGACCGAGACTCCCTACCCGGGCGGGACTCACACGCGCGCGGGTGACCTGGACGTCGTCTCGGACGGCACCTTCGAGGACAACACGCACGTCGTCATCGGGGCGCCGACCTCGCGCCAATTCCAGATCGGATTCTTGTCCAACCCGGTGCGCATGGTGATCGATATCCGCGATTAACCCTTCTTGCGGGCCTTCTTCGCCTTCTTGGCCTTCTTCGCGAGCTCTTCTTCCCACCAGGGGCCGGCCTGCGTGGTGGGGTCCCACACCTGCTCGGGGACGGGCAGTCCGCGCAGCTTGCCCACGCCCGCGCGCACGGCGTCGCTAATGCGCTTGGTCGCCTCGTTAACAGCCTCGTGATCCTCCGACCCTGCGGGGCTCATGAGGTCTGACAGGTCGACGGGTTCGCCGAAGTGGTAGGCGACGGGACGCCCCGGGCGCATGTCAATGCCCTTGGCGTTGTAGGGGGCCATGATGTCCTGCGGTCCCCACTGCGAGACGGGAATGACGGGCACGCCCGTGTCAAGGGCCAGGCGGGCGGCACCCGACTTGAATTCCATCGGCCACTGGTCGGGGTCACGCGTGAGAGTGCCCTCCGGGAAGATGCCGACGACCTCGCCGGCTTTCAGGGCCTCGCGGGTGGGTGCAAGGACGGCCGAGGGGTTGGAGTCGCGGTTGACGGGGATCAGCCCCATGCCCTTGATGATCCAGCCGAACACCGGCACGGAGAACATCGACTTCTTCGCCAGGAAGCGCACGGCGGTGTCGCGCTTCATGAAGTACCAGCACAGGCACAGCGGGTCCACGTTGGACAGGTGGTTGGGCACCAGGAGGAAGCCGCCCTCGGCGGGCAGGTTCTCTTCACCGCTCACGGTGAACTTGATCCAGGGCGTCATGATGGGCGTCAGCACGCCCTTCGCGAAGGTGTAAAAGCCGGAGACAGCACTCATGGCTTCATTCTACGGGGACCGCTCCGTCGGCGCGCTGGCCCACACGGACCTCACACCAGGACAGACACGACCCCGGGGGCGACATCGACGGTGAAGGGGATCGAGGCGATGCGGTCACCATCCGCCATGGCGATCATGCCGGCGGGGGCAGCGAAGGAGACGACGCGGGCGCTCTCCACCTCAATGGCCGGGTGTGCCTTCGCGCGTCCGGCGACGACGCGGGCAAGCACCGGCAGGGCGCGAGACAGCGACAGGGGGCCGACGTGGCACACCTCGAGGACGCCGTCACTCATGTCGGAGGATTCCACCAGGGTGATGCCGCCGCCGAAACGTCCGGAGTTGGACACCGAGGCGATCCACCCGCTCATGTTGCGCTCGACCCCGTCCACGGTCGCCACGATCTCGGTGGGTTCATGCGAGGCCAGGGCCGCGAAGGCCCCGTAGCCGTAAGCCAACGGACCAGACGTCAGCGAGGACTCGTTCGCGAGGATGTTCGCTCGTGCGTCCAGGCCGATCGAGACGATGCCGAGAGCCAGGCGCACGCCCTCGCGCGAGCGCACCCACATGCCGTCCAAGGGACGCACCCGGGAGGCCAGCCAGTCCGAGGAGTCAGCCCCGGCCTCGTCGGAAGAAAAGCCCAGCGGAGCCAGGGAACGCGCGCGCACCAGCGGATCCGTGCCGATCCCCAGCGCGCGACACAGGTCGTTGCCGCGACCGCCCGGCATGGGAACGAAGATCGCGTCGGACTCGTGACACCCGCGCGCCACGGCGCCCAGGTACCCGTCCCCGCCCAGAGCCGCGACGAAGGATCCGGACGCGACCTCGCCGGCAATCGCCGCCGGGTCGTCGCCGGGCGTCGTCAGGCGAACCGCGACCTCCCAGCCGCCGCCGCGCAGGATGCGCACGATGCGCGGCCCCAGGCGCACGCTGCGCCCGCCCGCCGACATCGACGAGACGAGCAACAAAATGCTGCGGCGCACGCCCGATGCGGCCATGATCTCAGGCGTCCAGGTAGCGCACGCGAGCGTCCAGCTGGTGGAGCTTGCGCGTGAAGTGCTCGTAACCGCGCGAAATCACGTCGATGCCCGACACGGTGGACGTGCCCGACGCAGCCAGAGCCGCGATCAGGTGAGAGAAGCCACCGCGCAGGTCAGGAACCTCGATATCCGCGCTGTGCAGCGGGGTCGGGCCCGAGATGACCGCCGAGTGGTAGTAGTTCTTCTGGCCAAAACGGCAGGGCGTCCCACCCAGGCACTCACGGTAGACCTGGATGTTCGCGCCCATCTTGCGCAGTGCCTCGGTGAAGCCGAAACGGTTCTCGTACACGGTCTCGTGCACGATCGACAGGCCCTCGGCCTGGGTGAGGGCGACAACGAGGGGCTGCTGCCAGTCCGTCATAAAGCCCGGGTGCACGGCCGTCTCCAGGGCGATCGAGTGCAGCGGCTCGCCCGGGTGGTAGAAGCGGATGCCGTCAGCGTCGATGTTGAAGGCGCCGCCCACCTTGCGGAAGGTGTTGAGGAACGTCGTCATGTCGGGCTGGTGTGCACCGCGCACATAGATGTCGCCGCGGGTAGCCAGGGCGGCCGCGGCCCACGAGGCGGCCTCGATGCGATCCGGCAGGGCCGTGTGACGGTAGCCGGTCAGCTTCGCGACGCCCTCGATACGGATGGTGCGGTCCGTGTCCACCGAGATGATCGCGCCCATCTTCTGCAGGACGTTAATGAGGTCGAGGATCTCCGGCTCGATGGCCGCGCCCTTCAGGGTCGTGATGCCCTCGTTACGCACGGCCGTGAGCAGCGTCTGCTCGGTCGCGCCCACGGACGGGAAAGGCAGCTCGATGATCGCGCCGTGCAGGCCGGAGGCGGGGCGCTTGATGTGCACGCCGTCGGGCTGCTTGTCGACGATCGCGCCGAACTTGCGCAGCGTCTCCAGGTGGAAGTCGATGGGACGGCCACCGATCGCGCAGCCGCCCAGCTCGGGGATGAACGCCTCGCCCAGCTGGTGCAGCAGCGGGCCGCAGAACAGGATCGGGATCCGCGAGGCGCCCGCGAGCGTATCGATGTCAGAGCGCGAGGCGATCTTGACGTTCGAGGGGTCCATGCGCAGCGTGCCGCGGTCCTGATCGAAGTCGATCTGGACGCCGTGCAGGCTCAGCAGGTCCGACACCACGTCCGTGTCGCGGATGAGCGGCACGTTGTAGAGCTCAGAGGGGGTGTCGGCGAGCAGCGACGCAACCATCGCCTTGGGGACGAAGTTTTTCGCGCCGCGCACCGTGATTTCACCGCGCAGCGGGTGGCCGCCCTCAACCTGAAGGATCGATGACATGAGTGCTCCTCACTATGACGTAACTGGCCCCTACTCTAGCTAGGTAGGGGCCAGTATGCGCAGTGCTTTCAGTCGCGAGCCGACACAACTTCTTCCTTGGGCAAGAATTTCGCCGGGAGCGTGCGCGGCTTGAAGGAGGGGCGCGCGGCCTCGTAAGCCGCGATCTCGTCCTCATGACGCAGAGTCAGGGCGATGTCGTCCAGGCCCTCCATGAGGGTCCAGCGCACGTAGTCGTCAATCTGGAAGGTGCCCGAGATCGCACCGGCGCGCCACGTCTTGTCCTCGAGGGAGACGGTGATCTCGGTGCCGGGCTCGGCCTCGAGGAGCTTCCACAGGGACTCGCAGTCCTCCTGGGAGATGATGCCGGTGACCAGGCCCTGCTTGCCGGAGTTTCCGCGGAAAATATCGGCGAACTTGGGGGCCAGGACGACGCGGAAGCCGTAGTCCTTGAGCGCCCACACGGCATGCTCACGCGAGGAACCGGTGCCGAAGTCGGGGCCCGCGATCAGGACGGAGCCGTTCTTGTACGCATCCTGGTTGAGGACGAACTCCGGGTCGCCACGCCAGGCGGCGAAGAGGGCGTCCTCGAAGCCCGTGCGGGTCACGCGCTTGAGGTAGACGGCGGGGATGATCTGGTCGGTGTCGACGTTGGAGCGGCGCAGCGGGACGCCGATACCGGTGTGGGTGATGAACTTTTCCATGGGTGGTTGAGTCTTTTCTTCCGTGGGGGACGAGGCCGGGGCCCTCCCCCGCTGTCGGGTGGCGGAGGGCGAGCCTCAGAGGTCGGCCGGGGAGGACAGGGTGCCGCGCACGGCGGTGGCAGCCGCGACGAGCGGGGACACCAGGTGCGTGCGGCTGCCCTTGCCCTGGCGGCCTTCGAAGTTGCGGTTGGAGGTGGAGGCCGAACGGTCTCCCGCGTTCATCGTGTCGGGGTTCATGCCCAGGCACATGGAGCAACCGGCGTTACGCCATTCGGCGCCAAAGTCGGTGAAAATCTTGTCGAGGCCCTCGGCCTCGGCCTGGAGGCGCACGCGGGCGGAGCCGGGCACGACCATGACGCGCACGCCCTCGGCCTTGCGGCGGCCCTTGAAGATGCCGGCTGCGGCGCGCAGGTCTTCGATGCGGCCGTTGGTGCAGCTGCCGATGAAGACGGTGTTCACGGCGATGTCGCGCATCGGGGTGCCGGCCTTGAGGTCCATGTACTCCAGGGCGCGCTCAGCGGCCGCGCGGGCAGTCTCGTCGGTGAAGTCCTCGGGGGCGGGGACGCTCGCGGACAGCGGCACGCCCTGGCCCGGGTTGGTGCCCCAGGTGACGAAGGGCTCGATGTCGGCGGCCTCGAGGATGACCTCGGCGTCGAAGACGGCGTCCTCGTCGGAGGCCAGCGAGGACCAGTATTCGACGGCGCGATCCCAGTCCTCGCCCTCAGGGGCGTGGGGGCGGCCCTTGATGTAGTCGAAGGTCGTCTGATCGGGCGCGATCATGCCGGCACGGGCACCGGCCTCGATCGACATGTTGCAAATCGTCATGCGGCCCTCCATGGAGAGCTCGCGGATGGCCTGGCCGCGGTACTCCAGGACGTAGCCCTGGCCGCCGCCGGTACCAATCTTGGCGATGACGGCGAGGATGATGTCCTTGGCCGTCGACCCCTCGGGAAGGGAACCGTTGACGGTGATCGCCATGGTCTTGAAGGGGGCCATCGGCAGCGTCTGGGTGGCGAGCACGTGCTCGACCTGGCTGGTGCCAATGCCGAAGGCCAGCGCGCCGAACGCGCCGTGGGTGGAGGTGTGGGAGTCACCGCACACGATCGTCATGCCGGGCTGGGTGAGGCCCAGCTGGGGGCCAACCACGTGGACGATGCCCTGGTCGGCGTCGCCCAGGGAGTGCAGGCGCACGCCGAACTCCTCGGCGTTCTTGCGCAGGGTGTCAATCTGGGTGCGGCTGGTGATGTCCGCGATCGGCTGGTCGATGTTGACCGTGGGCGTGTTGTGGTCCTCGGTCGCGATCGTCAGGTCAGGGCGACGCACCTGGCGTCCGGCGAGGCGCAGGCCCTCAAACGCCTGGGGGCTCGTCACCTCGTGCACGAGGTGGAGGTCGATGTAGAGCAGGTCGGGGGCGCCGTTTTCCCCCTTGGACACGATGTGGTCGCGCCACACCTTTTCTGCCATCGTTCCGCTCATTGTTCCTCCTCTGATCCCCACTTTGGAGACACGGTGTCATTCATGCTTCGCCATCAATGGAACCGCCTTATCCGCCATGCGACCCGCTGATCTCACGTCTCGGACGCCGCTTTGACCTGTTTCACTATCCGACAATTTGCCATCTCAAAAGCTGAGATATTAAATAGTTGTATGGAAGAGCAAACATCCAGTGGCGTTGGCGTTCTCGATAAGGCTGCGTTGGTTCTCAGCGCTCTCGAGGCGGGACCCGCCACCCTCGCCCAACTCGTTTCCAGCACGGGGCTTGCTCGCCCCACCGCCCATCGACTGGCCGTCGCTCTCGAATATCACCGCATGGTCGCCCGCGACATGCAGGGACGTTTTATCCTCGGCCCCCGCCTCCAGGAACTCTCCTCCGCCGCCGGCGAAGACCGCCTCCTCCAGGCCTCCATGCCGGTCCTCCAGGCTCTTCGCGACCACACGAAGGAATCCTCCCAGCTCTTCCGCCGCCAGGGCGACTACCGCGTGTGCGTGGCCGCCTCCGAACGCGAGATGGGCCTGCGCGACTCGATCCCCGTGGGCGCCACGCTCTCCATGAGCGCCGGCTCCGCCGCCCAGGTCCTGCTGGCCTGGGAGGAGCCCGACCGCCTGCACCGCGGCCTGTACGGCGCCTCCTTCAACGCCACCATGCTCTCCGAGGTGCGCCGCCGTGGCTGGGCACAGTCCGTGGGTGAGCGCGAGCCGGGCGTCGCCTCCGTGTCCGCCCCCGTGCGCGGCCCCTCCGGACGCGTCCTGGCCGCCCTGTCCATCTCCGGCCCCATCGAGCGCATGGGTCGCCAGCCCGGACGCCAGCATGGCCCCTCCGTCATGGCAGCCGCCAACAGGCTCACGGAATTCCTCTCCACCGTCGAGGACGCCGCCGACCTGTAAGGCGCGACCTGAGACAAGATAAACGGGTGGGCCGGGACGATTGAATCG
>NZ_ALCB01000099.1:0-8359 GCF_000282935.1 Actinomyces sp. ICM39 | reverse complement strand
CTGGCCCTGCCGCCGCCGACCAGCACCGCGGCCTGGCCCCGCCTCCGCCCACGGACGCCGCAGCTAGGCCCCGCCTCGAAGCCCGGCCAGGCCCTGCCACCGCCCATCAATTTCGCATGCAATTCCCCTGAGCGTATTTCAAATATTGAAATCTAATCGTTGATATTCTGCGGTTTTTGAGCGTGCATCGATTCGTGTCGTGGGGGAATTGCATGCGACATTTGTCTGGGCCCGGCCTGCTGCCCTCGGGCGCCGCGGTCCGGCCACGCGGGAGATGCGACCCCCGATCCGCCCCGCAACGCAAAGCGTTGATAAAGGGAAGTGGGCCTCCGGTCAAGGCCGTGACAAGCCTTGATAATGGGAGGAAATGGCGCGTTTATGCCGGTCACACGTTAGAATTATTGCGCTGACCACACCACGTTCAACGGAGGGAATAAGGTGGATCTCTACGAGTATCAGGCCCGGCAGATGTTCAAGGAGCACGGCGTGCCCGTGCTCGACTACCGCCTGGCGTCAACCCCCGAAGAGGCGCGCGAGGGTGCGCGCGAGCTCCTGGCGGACGGTGCGTCGCTGCTGGTCGTCAAGGCGCAGGTCAAGACCGGTGGCCGCGGCAAGGCCGGCGGCGTTAAGCTCGCCCACACCGCCGACGAAGCCTACGAGAAAGCTGAGGCGATCCTCGGCCTCGACATCAAGGGCCACATTGTCAAGAAGGTCATGATCGCTGTCGGCGCGGACATTGCCGCCGAATACTACTTCTCGATCCTGCTGGATCGCTCGAACCGCCGCCACCTGGCGATGTGTTCGCGCGAAGGCGGCATGGACATTGAGACCCTCGCGAAGGAACGCCCCGAGGCCCTGGCCCGCGTCCCCCTCGATCCCACCGTCGGCATCGACGCCGAGGTCGCCCGCCACATCGCGAAGGAAGCGGGCTTCGACGAGGAAACGGCTGAGGCCATCGCCCCCGTCCTCGAAACCCTGTGGACCGTCTACCGCGACGAGGATGCGACCCTGGTCGAGGTCAACCCGCTGGTCTCCAGCCCCGACGGCTCCGTGTGGGCGGTCGACGGCAAGGTCACCCTCGACGACAACGCGCGCTTCCGCCACCCCGGCCACGCCGAGCTCGTGGACGTGGCCGCGCAGGATCCGCGCGAGGCCGCAGCGAAGGCAGCCGGACTCAACTACGTGCGCCTGGAGGGCCAGGTCGGCATCATCGGTAACGGCGCGGGCCTGGTCATGTCGACGCTCGACGTGGTCGCGATGGCCGGCGAGGAGTTCGGAGGAATGAAGCCCGCGAACTTCCTCGACATCGGTGGTGGTGCGTCGGCCGAGGTCATGGCGAAGGGCCTGGATATCATCCTCGGAGACGAGCAGGTTCGTTCCGTGTTCGTCAACGTCTTTGGCGGCATCACCGCGTGCGACCAGGTCGCCCGAGGCATCATCGGCGCGCTCGAGACGCTGGGCGACGCGGCCTCGAAGCCCCTCGTCGTGCGCCTTGACGGCAACAAGGTCGAGGAGGGTCGCGCGATTCTCGCCGAGGCTGCGCACCCGCTCGTCCACATGGAAGAAACGATGGACGGCGCGGCCCGGCGTGCAGCTGAGCTCGCAGCCGAGGCCTCGTCGAAGTAACGACCCGAGAACCGCAGGAGAACACTATGACTATCTTCGTCAACTCTGACACCCGGGTCATCGTCCAGGGCATGACCGGCGCCGAGGGCCGCAAGCATACCCAGCGCATGCTCAGCGCGGGCACGGCCATCGTGGGCGGCACGAACCCGCGCAAGGCCGGCACGACCGTCACCTTCGACGTGCAGGGCTACGGCCCGGGCGCCGACAAGGTGACTGACGGCCAGGTTGAGGTCCCCGTCTTCGGCACGGTTGCCGAGGCCCGCGAGGCCACCGGCGCGAACGCCTCCGTCATCTTCGTGCCCCCGGCCTTCGCGAAGGGCGCCGCCCTCGAGGCAATCGAGGCCGGGATCGAGACGATCGTCCTCATCACCGAGGGCATTCCCGTCCAGGATTCCACGATCGTCGTCGAGCGCGCGCTCGCGGCGGGCGTGCGCCTGATCGGCCCGAACTGCCCCGGCATCATCTCGCCCGGGCAGGCGAACCTGGGCATTACCCCGGCGGACATTACGGGACCGGGCCGCCTCGGCCTCGTCTCCAAGTCGGGCACGCTGACCTACCAGCTCATGTACGAGCTCCGCGACTTCGGCTTCACGACGTGCCTGGGTATCGGCGGCGACCCGGTCGTGGGCACCACCCACATCGACGCGCTGGCGGCTTTTGAGGCGGACCCCGACACGGACCTCGTCATCATGATCGGCGAGATTGGCGGCGACGCCGAGGAGCGTGCGGCCGCCTGGATCCAGGAGAACATGACGAAGCCCGTCGTCGCTTACATCGCTGGCTTCACGGCCCCCGAGGGTAAGACCATGGGCCACGCGGGCGCGATCGTGTCCGGTTCGTCCGGTACGGCTGCCGCGAAGGCGGAGGCGCTCGAGGCCGTGGGCGTGCGCGTGGGTCGCACTCCTTCGCAGACGGCGGAGATCGCGCGCGAGATCCTCTCGCGCTAACGTCACAGCACAAATCGGCCCGGGGTCGGCGCGCAGCGTCGCGGCCCCGGGCCGATTCTGACACTATGGGCCTGTGAGCGAGCGCATCAGAGAAGTACCCAGCCCCCGGCGGACCACGACCACGTACGTGGCGGATCGAGCGACGATCCGTGTGGCCGTCCCGCAGGGCTGGGCGCGCGGTGTGCTCGCGGGTGTTGAGGCAGCCTTTGCGGGCTGGGGTCTGATCACGGTGTTCACGATGATCGCCTACCTGACGCTGCGCTCGAACTCGTGGATGAATGACACGACGCCGCGTGATGCTCTCGGCCTGGGTGGTGACCTGTGGGCCGCCGTCATTGGCGGAACGTCGGTGGTTGGGGGAGTGCATTACCGCGCGATTCCGACGCTGGTGGGCGCTCTGCTGATCGTGCTGGTGCGGATTCTGCTGCGCGCGACGGCTGGTTTCCCGCGTAGCGCGGCGCTGTTCGCGGTGCCCGGTTTCCTGCTGACGTCGTGGCTGCTGGCGGGCGCGTCGGGCATCTATTCGCACTGGTGGACGGGCACGCTCGGCGCGATTCTGATTCCGCTGATCGGCTCGGTGTGGTTCGTTGCGTCGGGGTATTCGCGCGACAATGAGGCCCCGGCGATGCAGCACTGGATTTCGGGCGGCCTGAAGCTGGGAGGCCTGTCGGTCCTCGCGCTCGTGGCTGCGTCTGCGGTGGCGTCGGTGATTGCGCTCGTCGCGGGGTGGAGCCGCATGGCTGGGATCCAGGAGATTCTGGGTGCCGCCTCGGGCGCGGATACCGCTTTTATCGTGGGGGCTCAGTTGCTTTTTGCGCCCACGGTCATGGCGTGGGCTGCCTCCTGGTGGTCGGGCGCGGGTTTCTTGACGGCGACGGATTCGCTGCATTCTCCGGTGGTGGCGGGCACCGGCCCGATTCCGCCGATTCCACTCTTGGGCGCGGTCCCGGAGACGGCCCCCGGCATGTGGGTGATTCTTGCGCCGATCGCGCTGGGTATCGGCCTTGGCGTCGTCGCGTCGCGTTCGTTCCGTCGTGAGCACCTGCTGCACCAGACTGCCCAGGGTGTCCTGTCCTCGGTGATCGTCGCCTCGGTGACGGCCCTGTGGATGTGGAGTGCGACGATGAGCCTGGGGTCCGTGCGCCTGGCCTCGATGGGCCCGCGCGTGGGGTGGGCGACGCTCGCCCTGGTGCTTGAGATCGCCCTGCCCGCGCTGATCATTGCTCTGGCGACCCACCCGACGACGCGAGCCCTCCTCGGCGAGGGTGCCGGTCGCGTGCGCAACGAGGGCGAGGCCCTGCGCCGCCGCGCCGCCGAGCGCGCGTCCCGCGTGGGGGCCACTGCCTCGACGGCGGACGAGGCCTGGGCTGAGGCCTCCGATCCCGCTGAGACGGGCGACACGGAAGCAGGTGCCGACGAGGCCGGGGCTGAGGATCTCGAAGCGGTGGTCGACACGGACGAGCAGGCCGCGGACGAGATGCCCGGGGAGACCAGCGAAACTGCCGCCGAGGGTGCCGCGGACATCGAACCGGTCCAGGCCGAAGGTGACGAGGAAGACCCCGAGACGAAGGCGACGCGGCGCGAGGGCCTGAACTAGACTGGGAGTCGCCGCGACTGGCGAGGGTGGATGACCACCGGGGAGCGGCCGCATTTCCCGCGAGGCGTCGCCCGCCTGGGCGCCTGGGTTTGGTCTCAACCTGGAGGAACTATGTCCGTCTCCCTGGACAACCTGGAACCCATCGACGTGCGCCCGATCAAGCGGGCCCTGATCTCTGTGTATGACAAGACGGGCTTGGAGGACCTCGCTCGCGCCCTTGGCGAGGCCGGCGTGGAGATCGTCTCTACCGGCTCTACGGCTGCCCGCATCGCGGCCGCTGGCGTGGCTGTCACCCCGGTCGACGACGTGACCGGTTTCCCCGAGGTGCTCGAGGGGCGCGTGAAGACCCTGCACCCCTTCATCCATTCGGGCATTCTGGCCGATCAGCGTAAGGCCGCGCACCGCGAGCAGATCGTGCAGCTGGGCATCAAGGCCTTCGACCTGGTCGTGTGCAACCTGTACCCGTTCCAGGACACGGTCGCTTCTGGCGCGTCTTTTGACGAGTGCGTCGAGCAGATCGACATCGGCGGCCCGTCCATGGTGCGTGCCGCCGCGAAGAATCATCCGTCGGTCGCGGTCGTGACCTCTCCGGAGCGTTACGCGGACGTCGCCGAGGCCGTGGCGGGGGAGGGCTTCACCCTCGAGCAGCGCCGCGTGCTGGCCGCCGAGGCCTTCGCCCACACGGCGACCTACGACCTGGCGATTGCCGGTTGGTTGGCCGATGAGCTGGATCTTGAGGATGTGCGCGAGACCCTCGATGAGGCTGCCGAGTCTCACTTGGACGCCTCCGACGCGGCGTTCCTGGAGTCGCTGGGCTACCAGACCGAGGAAGACTACGTGGTGGCGGTGCCCGAGGAGGAGGGACATGCCTCGGGCATGCCCGTGTTCGTCGCCGACGCCTTCGAGCGCGTGGAGTCGCTGCGCTACGGCGAGAACCCGCACCAGGGCGCGGCCGTGTACCGCGAGATCGACGAGTCCTTCGAGGACGAGGATGCCGACGACGAGGCCTTGGCCCCGGGCATCGCGAACGCGCGCCAGCTGCACGGCAAGGCCATGAGCTACAACAACTACACGGATGGTGACGCCGCCCTCCGCGCCGCCTACGATCACGAGCGCCCCTGCGTCGCGATTATCAAGCATGCGAACCCCTGTGGTATCGCGGTGGCTGATGATGTGGCCGAGGCGCACCGCCTCGCGCACGCCTGCGACCCCGTGTCGGCGTTCGGCGGTGTGATTGCCGTGAACCGCCCGGTGAGCGTGGAGCTGGCCCGCCAGATCGTCCCGATCTTCACCGAGGTCGTGCTGGCCCCCGGCTACGAGGAGGGCGCGCTCGAGGTGCTGAGCGCGAAGAAGAACCTGCGCGTTCTGCAGGTTGAGCCCCCGGCTCGTGGCTCGTACGAGTTCAAGCAGATCAGCGGCGGCCTGCTGGTCCAGGAGCGCGACGATATTGACGCGCCCGGCGATTCCCCGGAGAACTGGACGCTCGCGGCCGGTGCTCCCGCCGACGAGGCGACGCTGGCGGACCTGGAGTTCGCGTGGCGCACGGTGCGCGCGGTTCGTTCTAACGCGATCCTGCTGGTCAAGGACGGCGCCTCGGTGGGCGTGGGCATGGGCCAGGTGAACCGCGTGGACTCCTGCAAGCTGGCAGTTGAGCGTGCGAACACGCTGGGCTCGCGCTCGACGGGTGACGCGGCGGCCTCCAACGTGGACAGTGCGGGCGGCGCTCGCGCGTCCGAGGTTGTGGCCGAGGCTCCCGAGCAGCGTTCCATCGGCGCGGTCGCCGCCTCGGATGCGTTCTTCCCCTTCGCGGACGGACTGCAGGTGCTCATCGACGCGGGCGTGAAGGCTGTCGTCCAGCCCGGCGGCTCGGTGCGTGATCAGGAGTCGATTGACGCTGCGAATGCTGCGGGCATCACGATGTACCTGACGGGAACGCGCCACTTCGCGCACTGATCAAACCCGTTCATGGGCTCCAGGGGGCGAGCGCCGGTGTGGCGCTCGCCCCCTGAGATTTGCCTCCGTGTGCTTGACAGGGAACGGCGGGCAGCATATCGTTCAATTGTTGAATAAATGGCTGTTAGCCCTGCTGAAAGGCGCTCTATGACCACCCTGACCGCTTCCCCCGTTGCCGCGCGCGAAAACCGCGTTCTCGCCGACCGCCTCGGCGGCACGATCGTTCGCGAGATCGCACTGATCGCCGCCGGAACGGTCGCCATGATCGTGCTGGCCCGCATTTCGGTCCCGCTGCCCTTCACGCCCGTGCCGGTCTCGCTCGGCACGCTGGGCGCCCTCTCGGTCGGCACGACCCTTGGCGCGCGCCGAGGCCTCATCTCCGTCGCCTCCTACGCCCTCCTCGGCGTCGCCGGCGCCCCGGTCTTCACCGGCACGAACGTCGGCTGGGCCTTCGCCTCCTTCGGCTATATCCTCGGCTACCTGCTCGTTGCCGCGATCGCGGGCCTGGCCGCCCAGCGCGGCGCCGACCGCCGCGTCCTCACCATGGCGCCGACCGCAGTCGTGTCCCTGTTCTCCGTGTACATCCTGGGCCTGGCCTGGATGATCCCCTTCGCGCACATGACCCTTGAGCAGGGTCTGATGAAGGGCTTCGTGCCCTTCATCATCGGCGACCTGGTCAAGGCCGCCGTGGCCACCGGCGCTTTCCCGGTGCTGCGCTCCATCTTCCGCTGAGCCGCGCGCTCCAGCGTCACGCGAGTCGGCCTCGTCCCCACCCGGGGGCGGGGCCGTCGCCGTATCCGGCGTGCGCAGTGGTGACATACGTAATGGAGTGCGACGGGGCGGGGCGCGCGCGGGTACCATTGGCAGGGTGAACGCTTCTGACATGCATCCCGTCCTCGTCGTCGACTTCGGCGCGCAGTATGCCCAGCTGATCGCGCGCCGCGTGCGTGAGGCTAACGTCTACTCCGAGATCGTCCCCCACACCATGAGCGTGGCGGACATGCTCGCCAAGGAGCCCGCCGCCATCATCCTGTCCGGCGGCCCGTCCTCCGTGTACGAGGAGGGCGCGCCCTCCGTCGATCCCGCGATCTTCGAGGCCGGCGTGCCCGTGCTGGGCATCTGCTACGGCTTCCAGACCATGGCTCACGCCCTTGGTGGCACCGTCGGTCGCACGGGCACCCGCGAGTACGGGCACACCGAGGCTACCGTGGCCGGGGACTCCTGCCTGTTCGGTGGCACCCCCGACGACCAGATCGTGTGGATGAGCCACGGCGACGCCGTCCAGGGCGCGCCCGAGGGCTTCACCGTCACGGCCTCCACGGCTGAGACTCCGGTTGCAGCTTTTGAATGCAGCGAGCGTCGCCTCTACGGCCTGCAGTGGCACCCCGAGGTGGGCCACTCCCAGTTCGGCCAGGACGCGCTGAAGAACTTCCTCTACGAGGGTGCCGGCCTGGAACCCACTTGGACTGCCGGGTCTATCGTGGACGAGCAGGTCGAGAAGATCCGCGAGCAGGTCGGCGACGCGCAGGTCATCTGCGCCCTGTCCGGCGGCGTGGACTCTTCCGTGGCCGCGGCGCTCGTGCACAAGGCTGTCGGCGACCAGCTGACCTGCTTCTTCATCGATCACGGCCTGCTGCGTGCGGGCGAGCGTGAGCAGGTCGAGAATGACTACGCGCGCGGCATGGGTATCCGCGTCATCACGTGCGACGAGTCCGAGCGCTTCCTGTCGGCCCTGGCCGGTGTCACCGAGCCCGAGGCGAAGCGTAAGATCATCGGCCGCGAGTTCATCCGCTCCTTCGAGGCCGCCCAGAAGCAGGTCATCGAAGAGGTTGGCGCCGCCGGCGGCGAGGTGAAGTTCCTCGTCCAGGGCACCCTGTACCCCGACGTCGTCGAGTCCGGCGGTGGCGAGGGCGCGGCCAACATCAAGAGCCACCACAACGTGGGCGGCCTGCCCGAGGACATGACCTTCGAGCTGGTCGAGCCCCTGCGCACCCTCTTCAAGGACGAGGTGCGCGCGGTCGGCCGCGAGCTGGGCCTGCCCGACTACCTGGTGAACCGTCAGCCCTTCCCGGGCCCCGGCCTGGGCATCCGCATCATCGGCGAGGTCACGCGCGAGCGCCTGGACATCCTGCGCGCCGCCGACCTGATCGCCCGTGAGGAGCTCACGGCGGCCGGCCTGGATCAGGAGATCTGGCAGTGCCCGGTGGTTCTGCTCGCCGACGTTCGTTCCGTGGGT
>NZ_ALCB01000098.1:0-14056 GCF_000282935.1 Actinomyces sp. ICM39 | reverse complement strand
ATCGTGCATACGGGGCTGACGCAGGAGGGCTCGCTCGCGCAGGCGATGCTGCCCGAAGCAGGGTCGCCCGAGGCCTTGGCACAGTTGGGCATTCCTTCTTCCCCCGCGTACAGTCGCCAGGCGCTGGCGGATCGCACCCCCGGCACTCCCCTGCCGGAGGACGAGCCCGCGCCCCTCACGCCGTTTGAGTCCTGGGAGCCGCTGCGCAGCCCCGGCCCCGGCGAGCGCATCACCGACGTCGAGGCACACGCGGGCTACGTGGCGCTCTCGCTTCGTTCGGGTTCTCTGACGCAGGTTGACGTGTGGGATCGCCGCGAGCCCACACCCACGTGGCGGCGCGTGGAGGTCGACGCCCCGGTGCGCACGATCGCGACCGTGCCGACCCCGTGGACCGATCCGCTGCGCGTGGAGTTCCAGTCGCAGACCGTGCCGCCCACGGTCGCGGAGGTTTCCCTGCCGAACCCGGCCCCGGCCTCGTCCCCCGAAGACCCCGAAGGCGCGGCCCTGACCGTGCGCACCCTGCGCACCCGCGAGGCGCCCGGCTGGGACCCTGCCGAGTTCGTCGAGGAGCGCGTGTGGGTGCTCGCGCGCGACGGCGCAACCCGCATCCCCGTCACCCTCATCCACCATCGCGACGCGCGCCCGGACGGCACGCACGCGGGCTGGCAGATCGGGTACGGCTCGTACGAGGTCAGCTACGACCCCGAGTTCGAAACCCTGCGCCTGCCGATCCTGCGCCGCGTCGTCTACGCGATCGCGCACGTGCGCGGCGGCGGCGAGATGGGCCGCGCCTGGTACGAGGACGGCAAGGAGCTGGTCAAGGAGCACACGTTCACGGACTTCATCGACGTGGCCGACTGGCTGGTCGACTCCGGGTGGGTGGCACCCGGCCGCCTGGTCGCGGAGGGCCGCAGCGCCGGTGGCCTCCTCATGGGCGCGGTCACCAACGCAGCCCCGGATCGCTTCCGCGCGATCCTGGCGGGCGTGCCCTTCGTGGACGCGCTCACCACGATCCTGGACCCGACCCTGCCGCTCACCGTCGGCGAATGGGAGGAGTGGGGCAATCCGCTCACCTCGCGCGCCGTGTTCGACGCGATGAGCCGCTACACGCCGTACGAGAACGTGCCCGACGGCGCGCTCCTGCCCGCGATCATGGCGACAACGTCGGTCAACGACACGCGCGTCGAGTTCGTCGAGCCCACCAAGTGGGTGCAGCGCCTGCGCGAGGCCACCGGCCAGGTTCCCTCCACGGACGAGGCCGGGGCTGGGTCTATTCCCGCGCGTGACCCGCTCGAGCGTCCGATCATCCTGCGCACCGAGATGGTCGCCGGGCACGCCGGCCCGTCCGGGCGCGAGGGCCGGTGGGCGGCGCGCTGCGAGGAGTTCGCCTTCGCGCTGGGCCAGGTGGGCGTCACGGTGTAACGGCAGGGTCCGCTGACGAGCGGTCGGCGCCTGTTTTAACGGCAAACACAGGTGGGGCGGTCTTCGTTGGAAGACCGCCCCACTCGCGTTGCGTCACTGTGCCGCGCGGGTGCACGCGTTACTGCGCGCCGCCATCCCAGCCGGGGCGCAGCGCGAAGGACTCAATCTCGCGCAAATAGCCCGCCTCGATAAGTCCACTTCGCGGCTCGATGTAGCCTGCCATCTTGTCCGTCGAGAAGACCTCCCGGCGTTCTCCCCCATCCCACGGCCGGTAGGCAAGGGTGACATGGTGATCATCCCAGCGATCCTCAAGCGCATAGACGCCAGTCTCGCTCACCTGGTACACCGTTCGTTGGCCGGTACCTGGACCGGCATACTTAAACAGGTAACGGCCCTGGCCACTGTCCAAGTCGACCGAAAATGCATGACCATCCTCACTGATGAACCTGTATTCGCGACCCACCTGGACTCCCTTGTAGCGAAAAATATTGCGGTCTCTATTCAATTCAATGGGATTTCCTTGCTCATCACGCACGGGAATAATCGTGCGCTGCCCCGTCGCTAGATCCCACCGCTGGAGAACCATGGTTCCCTTCAGATCACGCAAATTCGTCTTCTTCGCGGACTCAGGGTCGGCCGCCTGAATGGTCGGCATCGTGATCACATCTCCGTCACAGGCGAACATCGTCTGCCCCGAATAGAGGCCATCAATCTTCGGTGCCACTGCAAGAACGCGAGGCTCATAGTCATTAATCTCGTCCAACTGGGCAACTGCCGCTAGCGCTTCCGGCTGATCGCTGTCGCCTCCCGATTGGGCAGCGTACATTGCGAATGCTGCCGACTTGATACGCGGAGACTCTTCCGTTTCGGTGATCAGTAGGATGCGTGATCCACACAGCCCGATATCACCTTTAGTACTGGTCGTTTCCGCGTACTCAACGCTTCCATCGAGTTCAATGCTTTCAAGGCTGTGCCCTCCCCCCGCTGAGAGAGTCACCACGACGGTTCGTCCGTCCGGGAGCCCATAGCGCTGAATCTCGTATCTGCCCCAGAATTTGCCTTTAATGACGCTCGTTCCCGCATCCGTCGTCAAGTAATTTTCTTCTGGCTCACCGTAGGAAATCCCGTTTTTCGTCCACAGAATGTCCCCTCCCGTCCTCTCTCCAATGAGAGATGTTTTTTGCCGTGCTTGCTCGTCAAGAAGCATGATCCAGTTGTCATGAAGCGGCGCTGACAAGCCCGACCACGACTGTCCTCCACTCAGGCGCACAGCAATGACAGCATCACCGATCGCGAGCTTACTAACCGGAGTTTTCGAGAAGGTGCCCTGCGGAACACAGCTCCACGCGAGCGCAGCAACCGAGAGCACGACGACGAGGAGCGCCCATCGCCGGGAACGCCTCGGCTTCTTCGGGTGGCCATGCTCTTGTTCGTCGGCACCTGCCTCGCGTCGCTCATCGTTGCGTGCGCTCATGGTCGTCTCCGTCCTCGTCTGTGCGCGCTACTGCGCGCCACCGTTCCAGCCGGGGCGCAGGGCGAAGGATTGGATGCTGCGCCTATACCCCATCAGCAGATTTCGCGCCACGAGGTAGCGCGACATTGTGCCCGTCGTCAAGAGCACCCGCTTACCGCCCCCATTCCACGGCTGGTAGGAGAGAGTGAGGACGTCCTCATCGTCATTTTGCTCGAGCGCATACACGCCGGTCTCGCTCACCTGGAATACCGCTGGGTTGCGAGTATTCTCCGATGGAATCGAGAAAAGGTGCCGGGCGTTGCCGCTCGTCACGTCAACCGCGTAGGCGTTCCCATTCTTCGTCACGAACCGGTACTCATCCCCCACCCAGATCGCTTGAGAATAGTAGAGGAAATTATCCTGATCCGTTTCGATGGGCTGTCCTGCTTCATCGAGTACAGGAATGATCGTGCGCTGCCCCGTCGACAGATCCCATCGCTGCAGGACCAAAACCCCATCCCATGGGTGCCTTGTGCCACTACGCACAGCGGCTGGGTCTTCCTGCTGAATACTCAGCACCGTGATGACGTTCCCGTCGCACGGAACACTCATCCGCCCCGTCAGCAGGCCATCAATCGCAGGTGCCACCGCAAGGAGTCGGGGAACACCACCATTGAGTTCATCGATCTGAAACACAGCAGCAACATTCTCCGGCATGTCACCGCCCGACTGGGCTGCATAGGCCTCGAACGCCGCCGACCTGATGCTCTCAGAATCCTCAGTATCGGTGATCCCAACGATGTGCTGCCCACACTGCCCAACCGACCCACTAGTATCGGGGATTTCCGTCGTCACAATGCGCCCATTAGGGTGGATCACATCGACCCTGATCTCCTCGCCCGAATCTACGACAACAATTCTCCCATCCGAGAGCGAGAAGCGTTGATCCTCAGCGAGCGACGGTTCTTTAACATCGATCTCCTGCGTTCCCTGATCGGTCGTCACGTATTCCTTATCCGGCGCCCCAAAGGAGAGACCGCGATCAGTCCACAAGAAAGCGACGCTGCCGTACCTTTTCGCCTCGATACGGGTCGCTTGCCCCCGCCCCTGCGCGTCCAGCAGCACGATCCAGTTGTCTTCCGGCGGGGTCGGAAGTCCCGCCGAGAACTTTCCCTCGCTCAGCCGCACAGCAATCACCGCATCCCCCAGACTCAGCTGATCGGCCCGCGTCTCCGTCACATCCCCCTGAGACATGCAGCTCGACAGCAGCATGACGAGCGACAGTGCTGCCGCGACGGTGCTGGACCGGCGCGCGCCCTTGCGGCTGAGCAACCCCCTGCGGGTCCTCGCGGGGGTGCTATCGCTGAGTGGCTCGTCAGTATGCGGCTTCATCGTCCTGATCCATTCTCGTCACTGCGCTAACGGTCGCATCATGCGCCCGCACCCGAGTCTAGGCCACGACAGATGACGTTACTGCGCGCCGCCGTTCCACCCCGGACGCACGGCGAAGGACTGTACCCCTCGCCGGTGGCCCGAGAAAAGGTCCGTCGTCCTGATATAGCCCGCCAATGCATCCGTTGCGAATACCTCGCGTTTGTCTCCTCCATCCCAGGGGTAGTAAGTGAGCGTGACATGATAGTCCCGCTCATTAACCTCAAGGAGGTAAATTCCAGTCTCGTTCGACTGGACAGAGACATTGTCATCGGACGCATTCCACGAGATGGAGAAGAGGTGCTTGGCGCGGCCACTCACCAGATCGACGGACCATACGCGACCGTCCGCATTGACGAATTTATGGTCACCTTCAGCCGGAAAAGCCTGAGAAGCGATCATGCTGCTCTCGCGATCCAGTTCAATGGCATTCCCGTCCTCATCGACCACGGGAATAATCGTGCGCTCCCCCGTCACCAGATCCCACCGTTGAAGGACAAAAGCGCCGAGCGTGGGGTCTGGCGCTCCGTTGAGGGCATCGCGATCGTAATAATACTGTCTAGTCGGCACCGTGAGTACATCATCTTCGCAGAACATGGCACTCTCACCTCCCCACAGGCCATCAACCAATGGCGCTACCCCCACCAGCCGAGGAAGATCACCATCGGGATCGTCCAGTTGCACAAGAACGTCCAGGGCCTCCGGATAGTTGCCACCGCCCGACTGGGCGGCATACGCCTCATAGGCCACCGATGCGATGTCTTCGGACCGCTTAGTGTTGGTCAGCTCCAGAATCCGCGAGCCGCACTGCCCGAGATGCCCTTCGGTCCCCGAGGTCTCTCTACGATCAACACGGCCATCAGGCTGGATAATGTCGACGGCATATCCTGTGCTCAGCGGAGACGTGACAACTGCAATTCCCCCATCCGGAAGAGCAAAACGCCCTTCCTCCGCGAAAGGAAATCCTTGATGCGCGAACTCCTGCACTCCCTCAGCAGTCGTCAGATAATCGATGTCTCGCGTGCCATAAGAAATCCCGCGGCCAGTCCACAGGACGCGGCCCCTGTTCCACTCACCGATGCGAGCTGCTTCTACCTGTCCTTGCGCATCGACCAGCGCGATCACGTTGTCACTGAGGGGCTTTTGGAGCCCCGACACGGAAGTTCCGGTACTCAACCGCACTGCGATAACGGCATCTCCCGTGCTCAGATTCTTCACCGGCGTCCCCTTCGGAGCCCCCTGAGACATGCAGCTCGACAGCAGCATGACGAGCGACAGTGCGGCCGCGACGGTGCCGGACCGGCGCGCCCCCTTGCGGCTGAGCAACCCCTTGCGGGTCCTCGCACGGGTGCTATCGCTGAGTGGCTCGTCAGTATGCGGCTTCATCGTCCTGATCCATTCTCATCACTGCGTCGAAGGACGCATCATGCTCCTTCACCCGAGTCTAGGGCACGACCTCAACTGCCCTAGGATCGTTCCCAGATACCGCGCAGGACAACGACACCGAGCCCCGTCCTCGCGCGCCAACACCCAAGGTCGGCGCACCATCCAGCTGCGCGCGCTACTGCGCGCCGCCATCCCAGCCGGGGCGCAGGGCGAAGGACTCGATGGCGCGCTGACCACCCGAGAACAGCTTGCGCACTCTCAGGTAGTCCTCCAGGTTGCCCGTCGAAAGAACCACGCGAGACTCACCGCCGTCCCATGGATGATAGGAAAGAGTGACTGCTTGCTCGCGGGAGCTATCCGTCAGGAAATAGACGCCGCTCTCGGTCACCTGGAACACCATGTCACCATGTCCGACCTGCTCGGGGATAGAAAACAAGTGACGGCCCTGTCCGCTCTTCAGATTGATCGAGAAGGCATGACCATGTCGACTGATGAACCTGTATTCGTCACCCACCAGGATCGCCTTGCCACCGTAGATGTCCACATCTTCATTCAGCTGGATGGCGTTTCCTGCCTCATCAAGCACGGGGCTCACCGTGCGCTGCCCCGTCGACAGATCCCACCGCTGGAGAACGAGGGTCCCCCTCGCCGCATCGACGCCACCGTTTTGTGCGCCGACGGGATCATCCAATTGGATGCCCGGTGCCGTCAGCATGTCCCCTTCACAGGCGTACAAGTACTGCACTGACCTTAAGCCCGGAATCATCGGCGCTGCCGCGAGGATCCGCGGGGTAGCTCCGGCAGGATCGTCCAACTGCACGACAACCGAGAGGTCTTCCGGCTCACTTCCATCGCCACCCGACTGAGCGGCATAGACCTCGAGCGCCGCGGACTTAATGCTCTGAGACACCTCCGTATTCATAATCGCTAAAACCCGCGACCCACACAACCCAAAGCCGCCAGACCAGTCATCGGTCTCCACGCTCGTCATCGTTCCATCACGCTCGATGATGTCCGCACGAATACCAGAGCCCCTCCTCGCAGCACTGATGACTTCGATTCGCCCATCGGGGAGCGCAAAACGGAAATATTCAACGGAACGATCACCCACGCGGGGAATCCGCTGCGTCCCCTCCTGCGTCGTCAAAAAATCCTCCTCCTCGACACCGTACGACACCCCGAGCTCAGTCCACGCGATGTCACCACGCTTCCCGCGTTCGATATGCCCCGCTTGCCCCCGCCCTTGGGAGTCGAGGAGCACAATCCAGTTATCACTCGTTCCACCCGGAAGGCCCGCAGACGCCTCTGCAGCACCCAGCCGCAGGGCGATGACCGCCTCGCCCGTCGTCAGCTTGTCGATAGGCTTTTCATCGAGAGACGCAAAGGAAAGACAGCCCGACATCAGCATGACGATCGACAGTGCTGCCGCAACAATGCCACACCGGTGCACGCCCTTGCGACTGAGCAACCCCCTACGACCCATCGGCTTCTCGCACTGCCTCGCACGGGTGCCATCACTGAGCGGCTCGTCAGTATGCATCTTCATCGTCCTGATCCGTTCTCGTCACTGCACTAAATGGCAACACGCCTACCCCGAGTCTAGGGCACGACACCAGGGCCACCCCATCCCAGGCCCCAGATACCGCGCGGGACAGCGACACCGCGCCCCGGCCTCGTCCCCCATCCGATCAAGCCTCGGGATGCCGATAGGATGAGGTCATGACGATTACGGCGGCGGCAGACGGTTCTTCCCTCGGCAATCCCGGGCCCGCGGGGTGGGCCTGGTACGTGGACGAGGACACGTGGGACGCGGGCGGCTGGCCGCAGGGCACCAACAACCTCGGTGAGCTGACCGCGATCCTACGTCTGCTCGAGGCAACGGCCGAGACCGGCGAAGAGCTGCACATCCTCGCCGACTCACAGTACGCGATCAACGTCGTATCGAAGTGGCGGCTCGGCTGGAAGAAGCGCGGCTGGACGAAGGCCGACAGGAAGCCCATCAAGAACCTGGAGCTCATCCAGGAGATCGACCGCGCCATGGAGGGACGCCGCGTCACCTTCGAGTGGGTCAAGGGCCACGCAGGACACCGCATGAACGAACGGGCAGACGACCTCGCGCGCGCATGCGCCGAGGCCTACCAGGCTGGGCGCACGCCCGAGCCGGGCCCCGGGTTCGGGGGCGGCGGAGGGTCGCGCGGCACTGCGTCGGCGGATCAGGCCTCCGGTGGTACTGCTGCGCCCGCATCGGTTGAGCCGGACGATACCGTGGAGCCCAGCGCGAGCGCACAGGTTGGGCAGGAACACACCAAAGCCGACATGACCACTGCTACGCCTGCCTCACGCGACACCGCCACAGACGAGGCCGCCACGTCGACTTTCCGCTCTCATCCCAGCGTTTTCTCCACGCCCGCAGAGGCGAGCGAACCCGCACAGGCGGCCCCGGCCTCGTCCGCGAGCGCTCCGACCACCGAGGATGCGATCGCCCGCGAGCGCGAATTCATCCTGGCGTGGACCGGCGGTGACGAGGAGGCACTAGCGGCCATGACCGACGAGCGGACGACGCGCATCTGGCCGGGCGGCGGTGCGACCACGACGCTGGCGGGACCCTCGCCTGCTTCCCCGTCCATCGGCCGCATCGACGCGCACGACCTGGGCGGGGCGTTCCTGACCCGCTACCGGGTGCGCTGGGAGGGCGGCGCTTCGCTGGAATCCAGCGTGTGGGCGCCGGCAACTTCTGGCGAGGCGCGCCTGATCATGGTGCACCACCAGTCGACGCTGATCTCCTGAAGCGTGCTATCGCGGGCACGCATTCGCGGGCGTGCACAGCGTGCAGGCACAGGGCGCGTCGGATAATCCCGCGGGGCACCGGGCCGCTACGCGAATAGGCACCTTGACGGCCAGATGTATGTGCCCCAACCCCGCAGAGAGCTCCAGCGTGCCTAGCACGCCCCACGCGGATAGGTTGCTCGCATGCGGATAGGTTATGCGCATGTGGATAGGTTATTAAGGTATCCGCATCGTCGTAACCTATCCGTATCTTCGTAACCTATCCGCATAGCTGTTTCCTATCCACGAGCCCCAACACTCACCTGCGTGACACTGCACCAGTTAGGGAGCATTACACCAGTTAGGGAGCATTACACCACCTCCGAGCTGGTGTAATACCCCGCTAAGTGGTGTCACACCACTTAGGAACAAGCTAAAACGCGGAACATGCCCGGCCGGACATACTGCTCGCCCAGGCTGCGGCGCCCGTGGGCGGCGGCAAGGCCTGGCCGGGCTTCGAGATCGACCACTCCGAGCCTTTAGGCTCGCGTGTGGCGATCTCGCGGTCGGGCCGCCGCCCACGGGCGCACCAAGCAGCCCGGCCCAGCAAGGCCAGCCCCTCCGCGAGGAACCCCGCCACACCCTTACAGCTTGGCGCCTTCGAAGCTGAAGATGTCGAGGAACTTGCGCGCGCGATCAGAGGCCGGGTCGGCGAAGAACTTGCGGGGCGGGTCGACCTCGACGATGCGGCCCTCGTCCATGAAGACGATGCGGTCAGCGATCGCGCGGGCGAAACCCATCTCATGCGTGACGATGAGCATCGTCATGCCGGTGCGAGCCAGCTCGAGGACGACGTCGAGGACCTCGCGCACCATCTCCGGGTCGAGGGAGGCCGTGACCTCGTCGAGGAGGAGGATCTCGGGGTCCATCATGAGGGCGCGCACGATGGCGACGCGCTGGCGCTGGCCGCCGGAGAGCTGGCGCGGGTAGTCGTCGGCGCGGTCCGCCAGGCCGACGCGCTCGAGTAGTTTCAGCGCCCGCGCGCTCGCGTCGGCACGCGATTCTCCCGCGACGAGGCCGGGGGCGAGCGTCAGGTTCCCCATGACGGTCAGGTGGGGGAAGAGCTCGTAGGACTGGAATACCATGCCGATGCGGCGCCGGACCTCGGGCCAGGACACGCCGGGGGCCGCCAGGTCCTCGCCGTCGAAGAGGATCTGCCCGGAATTGATGGGCTCGAGGCCGTTGATGGTGCGCAGGAGCGTGGACTTGCCGCAGCCGGAGGGACCGATGATGACGACGACTTCGCCGTCGGCGACGTCGAGGGAGACGCCGCGCAGGGCGTGGTGTCCGCCGGGGTAGGTCTTGTCGAGGTCGACGAGGCGCAGCTGCGGGTCGGAGGTCAGTTCTGCCATGTTTTCTCCATGTGGCGTGAGAGGAGCGAGATCGGCCAGCAGATGAGGAAATACAGCACGAAGATCAGGCCGTAGATCCACAGCGAGGCTGTCGGGTAGTTGAAGCGGTTGGCGTCGATGATCTGCTGTCCAACCTTGAGGACTTCGACGACGCCGATGAGGACAACGAGGGACGTCGTCTTCACCATGCGGGTGATGAGGTTGACGGCCGGGGGCGCGAGCCTGCGCAGGGTTTGCGGCAGGATGACGCGGCGCATGGTCTGCCTCGGGGTGAGTCCCAGAGCGTATGCGGACTCGTACTGGTGGCGGGGGATCGCGATGAGCGCGCCTCGCACGAGGTCACCCATTTCGGCGCCGCCCCATAGGGTGAAGACGAGGACGGACGCGGTGATGCCGTCCAGGTTGATCCCCGCGACGCGCGTGAGCCCGAAGTAGGCGACGAACAGGAGGACGAGCTGGGGCATGATGCGCACGAACTCGAGGTAGATCTGCATGAGCCAGCGCAGGGGCCGCCAGCGCGAGCGCATGCCGAGGCCGACGAACACGCCGAGCACCAGCGACAGTACAACGGACAGCGCGGAGATTCCGACGGTGACGCCCAGGCCCTCGAGGATGCGCACGAGGTTGCGGCCTTCGAAAATGACGTTAATTCCCAAATCCGCCACGGCGCACCTTCTTTTCGATGAGTCGGGCCGCGATGGACACGGGCAGGAGGATCACCAGGTAGGCGATGACCAGGAGGACCAGCGCTTCGGAGGTGTTGTAGGACATGCCGATGAGGTCTTTCGCGACGTACACGAGGTCGGGCAGCGCGACGACGGAGACGACGGATGTTTCCTTGATGAGGAAGATGACGTTGGCGGCGAGCGGCGGCACGGAGGTCGCGATGACCTGCGGGAGGGCGACGTGGCGCAGCGTCTGGGTGCGGGTGAGGCCGAGCGCCGCAGACGACTCCCACTGGATCGTGGCGATCGAGTCGAGGCCGGAGCGCAGGGCCTCGGCCATGTAGGCGCCACCCAGGAAGATGAGGCCGACGATCGCGCAAGTCTCGCCGCTCCATTTGATGCCCACGCGCGGCAGGCCGAAGTAGATGAAGAAGAGCTGCACGAGCAGCGGCGTGTTGCGCGACAGTTCGACGTAGGCGGCGGCGATCTGCGTGGCGACGGGGATCCGGTACTGCCGGATCGCAGCCACGAGCAGGCCGACCGCGAGGGAGCCGATGATGCCGATAGCCGCGATCCTCAGGGTGAGGATGGCGGCGTCGACGTACAGGGGCGCGTATCGCGCCAGAATGTCGAGATTCATAGGAAAAATCTGGGACGAGGCCGTGGCCGCTCGGGGCGTTCACCCGCGGTGGGCGCTGTCCCCGGTGGGGGCCACGGCCTCGTTCCTGTCAGTTGGTGGAGGTGCTGTCCACGCCGCCTTCGACGACGAGGTCGTCGGGGGTCGCGGCGTCACCGTAGACGGGGGCGAGGGTCTGCTCGTAGTCCTTGTGGAAGAAGTTTTCCTTGCCGAGCTCAACGAGCTGGTTGTTCAGCCAGTCGAGGAGGGCGGTGTTGCCCTTCTTGACGGCGGCCGCGATGTAGCTGGTCTCGCCCAGGCTCTTGATGCCGACGCTGAAGCCGGGGTGCTGGATCGCCCAGGCGATGACCTCGGTGTTGTCGGTGGAGAAGGCGTCGCCGCGGCCGTCCTCGAGGGCCTGGTAGGCGTCGGAGTACTGGTCGTACTTCTGGAGCTTGACCTCGGGGTGGTTGGCCTCGAAGTAGGCTTCGGCGGTCGTGCCCTTGGTGACGATGAGGGTCTTGCCGGCCAGCTGGCTCACGTCGGTGATTTCAGCCGAGGTGGGAGAGACGACACCGAGGGAGACCTTGAAGTAGGGGTTCGCGAAGTCGACCTTTTCGGCACGCTCGGGCGTGACGGTGAAGTTCGCGAGGGTGATGTCGACCTTGTTGGAGGCGAGGACCTCGGTGCGGGCGGCGGCGTCGACGGGGACGTACTTGGCGGTGACGCCCAGGTCGGCGGCGATGCGGTCACCGTAGACGACGTCGTATCCGGCGGGCTTGCCATCGGCGTCGATGTAGCCGAAGGGGGCCTTGTCGGAGAAGATGCCGATGACGATCTCGCCGGCTTCCTTGATCTGCTCGGGGCTGCGGTCGCCGACCTGCGCGCTCGACGAGGAGGACGAGGAGGTGGACGCGCCACCGGAGCATGCGGCCATGCCGAGGGCTGCGACCATGGCGACGGCGGCCGTAGCGAGTCGAAGGAATGGCTTCTTGCGTGCGTGAGTGGCGCTCATGAGGGCTCCTGATCTGCGTTTTCAGTGGAAGCGCCGAGGGGATGTTCCTCGGCGACAGGAACGATATTTCCACCGGACGGTTTATTGCGCGAGAGCTATTTCCCGTTTTGAAACTATGTGACAGGTCCGTGACGAGGCTCCTTCCCACTTCGTGGAACGCCATCGCCGCGAGAGCGTGCAAGTCGTCACGCACGGCCCCGCCAACGCGCACTCTCACCGCCTCACGCGCCACAATTGCACCCATGCCCAAGCTACCGCGCACCGTGAACCTCCCCGTGCCGGCTAGCCCTACCCGCCGCGAGATCCTCGAAGGCCTGCGCATCACGGCGCCCGTGGCCGCGGGTTACATTCCGCTGGGCCTGGCGTACGGCGTTCTCGTCATCCAGCTGGGCCTGCCGTGGTGGTTGGCTCCGTCGCTCTCCCTGGCCGCCTACTCAGGGTCGGCCGAGCTGCTCGTCGTCACTCTGGCCGCGCAGAATACGCCGCTGGCCGTCATCGCGGTGACGATGCTGCTGGTGAATTTCCGCCTCCTGTTTTTCGCGTTCTCATTCCCGTTGCACGTCATCGAGGGCCGCTTCGCGCGCCTCTTCTCGATGTACGCCCTCGTGGACGAGGCCTACGCACTGACCGCCGCCCGCCCAAACGGGTGGACGAAGCCTCGCCTGCTGGCGATGCAGGCTCTCTTTAACCTGACGTGGCTAATCTCGAGCCTTGTGGGCGTGTCCGCAGGGTCCTTGATTCCTACGCAGATCGAGGGCCTCGACTTCGCACTGACGGCTCTGTTCATCACGCTGACCCTGGACGCGGCGCGCACGAGGCGCGAGCTGCCCTCAATCCTTCTGGCTGGCGTGTCCTTCGCGGTGGCCATGGTGGTGGCGCCAGGCCAGCGCCTGCTGGTGGCGCTGCTGCTGTTCGTCGCGTGCCTGGTGGTGCGCCACGTTCTTCATCGCCGAGGCATCCTCCGCTCCGCGGATGAGGTGGCCGAAGGGGGTGCGCAGTGACTCCAACGCTGGGCTACCTGCTGGCGCTTCTGGCGATCACCTTCGTTATCGACTTTACGTTGCGCGCTCTGCCATTCAAGATCCTTGAGCCGCTGCGCGATTCGCGTTTCGTCTCCGACATGGCAGTGTGGATGCCGCCGGGCATCATGCTGATCCTCGTGCTCTCGACACTGGCTCAGGGAGCGCAGGAGGCGGGTGGCCGCTGGTGGGCGGCGCTGGCGGCGACGGGTGTGACGGTCGCGGTGCACCTGCTGAGCGGCCGCAAGCTCCTGTGGAGCGTCGGCATCGGAACGGTCTGCTACGTCGCGTTGCTGAACTGGCTCTGACGAGCTCCGCCGAACGGCTCCGAGCCGCGGGCGCGCGGATTACCGCCCCCAAAGTCGCACATAATTTAACATGGTCATTTTTCGAGATGCTCCACAAACGCTGCAATTCCAACGACATGCTTTCAAAGCCTGAAATACTCGCAGGGGAATTACGTGCGAAATTGCTGGGCGCACATCAAACAGCGCGGCCTCACCGCCACACGGGGGGAATGACGCCATCCAAGCCTCCGACACGCCGACGACACGCCGTCAGAGGGCTTCGCATGGCGCAAAACCCCCACCGATACCTGCATGGAAGGCACCGCTGGAGCCTTCGAGCATCACCAAACTGGATAGGGACTAACAATCTGGATAGGTTATTGCGTTCTGGATAGGTTAATAAGCTATCCAGAAGCGCCGTTCCTATCCAGAACAGAGCTTCCTATCCAGAACGCACACCACCGCCTGATAGGAGGGCGCCGGAGGGACCGGAGGGACCTGCCGCGGTGCCGGTGGGCGGCGGCGGGGCCTGGCCGGGCTTCGAGCCGACGCGTAGAGCCACACATCAGCGACGAGGCACCACT
>NZ_ALCB01000097.1:0-10278 GCF_000282935.1 Actinomyces sp. ICM39 | reverse complement strand
CGGCCGCGGGCGGGCGCGGGCCCGTCCTGTACATCACGGGCGAGGAGTCGGCGGCGCAGGTGCGCGGGCGCGCCGAACGCATCGGCGCCCTCGAACCGAACCTGCTCATCGCAGATGAGACGGAGCTTGGCGTCGTCCTCGGCCACGTGCAGGAGGCCTCCCCCTCTCTCCTCATCGTCGACTCCGTGCAGACCATCTCTTCCGCCCAGGTCGAGGGTGGGGCGGGCGGCGTCGCGCAGGTGCGCGCGGTTGCCGCCTCGCTCATCCGGGTCGCCAAGGAATCCGACCTGCCCACCCTCCTTGTGGGCCACGTGACGAAGGACGGCGGCATTGCGGGTCCGCGCGTCCTCGAACACCTCGTGGACGTCGTCTGCCAGTTCGAGGGTGACCGTCATTCGCGCCTGCGCCTGCTGCGCGCGGTGAAGAATCGTTACGGCCCCACCGACGAGGTCGGCTGCTTCGAGCTGACGGACTCGGGGATCTACGGCCTCGCCGATCCCTCTGGTCTGTTCCTGTCGCGCACGACGCGCGGCGTGCCCGGCACGTGCGCGGCCGTCTCCCTCGAGGGGCGCCGCCCGCTGCCCACGGAAATCCAGTCGCTCGTCGCGCCCTCCTCGGGCGGCTCGCCTCGGCGCACGACGTCGGGCGTGGACCACGCGCGCGTCGCCATGATCCTGGCAGTCCTGCAGGCCCGCATCGGCGCAGACACGTCGGGCGCGGACGTCTACGTCTCCACGGTCGGCGGGGCGCGCACAGTCGAACCCGCGATCGACCTGGCGATGGCGATCTCGATCGTGTCGTCTCTCAAGGGCGTTCCCCCTCGCGCGGACCTCGTCGCGGTCGGAGAGATCTCCCTGACGGGCGAAGTCCGGGCCTGTACGGGCACCCAGCGCCGCCTCGCCGAGGCCGCTCGCCTCGGCTTCTCCGCAGCCATCGTTCCCGCTCAGGGCAGCGAGGACCTCGCGGGCGTCGACGGCATCACCGTCTTTACTGTGTCGGATCTGGCGACGGCTATTCGTGTCGCTTTTCCGACGGACTCGCAATAATAGGTATCGAACCTACTGTTCAGGGAGGGAATCACATTGACGTCCGATGCAGCGATCCTTCGTGAGGCACTGCGCGCAGTCGCGCCCGGTACGCCACTGCGTGAAGGACTGGAACGAATCCAGCGCTCCCACACGGGCGCCCTCATTGTCCTGGGATACACCCCCGAAGTGCAGGCGATCTGCTCGGGCGGCTTCGACCTCGACATCGCCTTCACGGCCGCGCGCCTGCGCGAGCTGTGCAAGATGGACGGCGCCGTCATCATCGACCCCGACCTGTGGCGCATCCGCAAGGCCAACGTACAGCTCTTCCCGGACCCCACGATTCCCACCGACGAGTCCGGCATGCGCCATCGCACCGCCCAGCGCACCGCACGCCAGACCCACCTGCCGGTTCTGTCCCTGTCCGCGTCGATGCGCATGATCTCCATCTACGTGGGCACCGAGCACCGCCTTGTCGAAGAGCCCGAGGCCCTGCTGTCGCGCGCCAACCTGGCCGTGGATACGCTCGACCGCTACAGCCAGCGCCTCGACGAGGTCCTGCAGACCCTCACCATCCTGGAGATGCGCGACAGCGCGACCGTGCGCGACGTCGCCACCGTCATGCAGCGCATGGAGATGATCCGCCGCATCACCTCCGAGATCACCGAATACCTGGAGGAGCTGGGCTCCGAGGGCCGTCTGCTGGCCCTGCAGGTCGAGGACCTCGTGCGCGGCTCCGCGTCCGAGCGCGCCCTCGTCATGCGCGACTACATCCACAACCCCGACGACGTCGCCCGCGTCGAGGCCGAGCTCTCATCCCTGGGGTCGGAGCGCATCGTGGACCTCACCGCGATCGCGAACATCCTCGGCCTGGACGTGTACGAGGTCGCGGACCTGGACCGCGAGATCACGCCGCGTGGCGTGCGCGCCCTCTCCCTGGTTCCGCACCTGTCGTGGAGCGCCATCAAGGAGGTGTCCGCGCACATCACGACGCTGCCTCAGCTGCGCGCCGCCACCACCGAGGACCTGGAAGCCATCGAGGGCATCGGCCCCTACCGCGCCAAGCTCATCACCGAGAACCTGGCCCACCAGGCGCAGGCGGTCAGCTCCGGCCTCGTCGGCTGGTAAGCCTTAGCGGCCCGACTGAGCCCCCGACTGAGCGCCGGACTGCGGGGCGGGCGTCGGCGCGGGAGTCACGTCGACGACGGTCGAGCCGACCTCGCGCGTGCCCATCGTGACCGCGACCTTGTAGGTTCCGGCTGACGCGGCGCTCGCGCCGCCCGCCGGGGTCGTGCAGCCGTTCGTGTACACGTAGCCATCCCAGCGCAGCGCGCCGCTCCACGTGGCGCCCGGGCGCAGCAGCAGGGTCGCCGACGACTGCTGGTCCTCGCCGCACTTCGCCGAGTTGTAGACCTGCAGGTCACCGGTCGAAATCTGCAGGGCGAAGCGCGACAGGGATGTCGAGCACGCGACGCTGCCGCGGTTTTCGAGCGTGAGTGTCACGGGCATCGCCGACCCGGAGGAGGTCGCGGATGCTGTCGCGGTGGCAGTAATGTCGCGGTCCAGACAGGAGGGAATGTCAATCGTCGTACCGTCGGTGAGCAGACCGTCGGCAGTGGCTTCCTGGCCACCCTTGAGCGTGTACCCGGAGGCGTCGAGGGCCCCGGACTGGACAGCGGACTGCGGGGCCGACTGGGGCGCAGGATCAGCAGTGAATGCACCCGCAATCGCGCGCACGGCGGCGACGATCCCCCACACGATGAGGGCCAGGATAAGGATCAGCCCAAGGCCAGTGATGATGCGCCGAGGCCACAGGTTGACCGGCGGACGGCCCCCGCCCTTCTTCTTCGCGGCTGCCTGTGCGGCGCCGCCGCGCTGTACCTTGGGCGCGCTGGCACTGCCTCGCTTCGTGGACGGTGAGGCCTTCGACGAGGCCGGACGGCCCGTCGAGGTGCGGCTGCCGGCTGCGGCGCGAGACGCTCGATCGCCGGTGCGACCGGTCGCGCCTCCCGACGTACTACGCCTGGAGGTGGGTCGCCTGGGTGAATTCTTACGCTGGTCAGCCACGCATCCACGATACCGGGCGCAGGGCGCAGCAAGCGGCTAACGCTCGGGACGGGGGCGACTTTCACACGCTGAGCGCCCGTCGTCGCGCTCCAGTGAGGGGCAGATCAGGCGGCGGCGCTGCGCTTGGAGGACGTCGAGCCCTCGTCGTCGGGATCAATGACGCACCAGCGCTCGACGACGATCGCGATCACGCACCACACGATGCCGACGAGGCCGCTGAGGCCGGAGCCGATCGCGTTGGCGAGCATCGCGGGAGCCTCCAGCTGCATGAGGGACACAGCCATGACGCCGATCAGGACCCCCGTCAGGCCCGAGCCAACGATGGCGCTGGCACGCGCAAAGACGGCGACGCGCATCGCACCGATCGCGTCAATCCACGTGTCTTTGCCGGCACGCAGTCGACGCACCGCCAGACCGGACCAAATGAGGCACGCGGTGGCGATCGCAAAGATGACTGCGGGACCCGGGGTGACGATCATCGGGGTGCCACCCTCGCGCATGTGCGCGAAGAAGCCGAGGAAGCTCAGGACGGCGGCCACGAGGCCCACCGCCAGCACCCACACGATCGACACGGGTTTCATTTAGCGCCTCTTGACGATCGGGATCGCGCCGGTCATCGTGGGCCGCACAACGACGCGACGTAGGATGCCGGTCTGGGTGGCCTCGTCCTCGGGGATGGGACCGACGGGGGTATTGTCGGGCAGCCCGGGGGCGAGGATGGTCGAGCGCCCGTCGGCGTGGACGGTGGCCTTGGGTGGCTCTTCGTCGTGGCCGAGGCCGGAGCGGTCGTCGACGACACGCACATCGTGCGCGGAGCTGACGGAGAAGTTCCAGTCCGGCAGCGCGATCGAGGAACGGGATTCCTCGCGGTTGGATTCGAAGACGGGGACCCAGCGGGGCTTTTCACTGCCGCTCGGCTTGTAGGAGCCCGTGCCGATCTTGCGGGTCATACGACCGGCCGCGGAGTCCGCGGGCACAGAGGAAACCGGGTGCCAGGAGGGGCGCGACGAGGCTCGTCCCCCGCGGTGGCGGCGCTCACGCTGGGGCGGGGCCGCCTGGGAGGGCGCATCAAAAGCGGGCACGGGCACCTCGGGCGAGGCCGTGGAGGCCTCGGCGGGGGCCACAGGGGCCTGCGCGGCGGGCGCCTCCTCCTCTGCGGGAGCAAAGCGCGACGCATCGGGTGCGGGCACCTCGGGCGAGGCCTCTGCGGAGACCTCGGGGGCAGCCTGAGCGGGGGGCTGCGGCTGTGGGCCGGACGAGGCCTCGAAGGACTCGGCACGCGCGACCTCGGGTGTAGGAGCGACTGCGGGAGCTGGCGTGACCTCGGGGGCAGGAACGACCGTCGGAGCCGGCACCGCCTCGGGGGCGGGAACGACCTCGGGCGCGGGAACGACCTCGGCGGAGGCCTCGGGCGCATCGACGACGGGTGCCGGTAGCTCGGTGGCGGGCACTCCCGGGCGGGTCACAAGGTTATCGACCTGGCTGATTTCGCCTGTCAGGGCCTCGATGAGCTCGCGCATGTCGGCGCTGGCCTGCTCGGCGCGCTGTGCGAGGAGCTGGTCGGAGTCAGCCATGACGGCCGCCGGGTCTTCGAGCCAGTCGTCGACGGCGTCGATGATGCCCTCGCGGTCGGGGGTATCGGCCAGCAGGTCGGACACGCGGCCCACGCCCTCGAGGATCGCGTCGGGCTCACACAGGAGCCAGGGCGCCAAAACGAAGGCGCGTTCCTTGGCGCGCGGGTGCGGCAGGGTGAGGACCGGGTCGGAGGAGGCCAGGCCCTCGATCTGAATGATGTCAATGTCGACGGTGCGTGCGCCCCAGCGCTCGTGGCGCTCGCGACCGAGCTCGCGCTCGATGCGGCTGGTCTGGGCGAACAGCTCGTCGGGGGTCGCGATCGCGGAGCCGACGACGACTGCGTTCCAGTAGTCGGGCTGGGGTGCCTGGCCGGGGGCCAGAACGGGCTTGGTGCGCATGATCGGCGAGACGTCGTCGATCTGGAAGCCCTCCATGTAGGACAGTGCTTCGACCGTGTGCATGAGGGTCACGGGCACGTCCCCGAGGTTGCCTCCGATCGCCAGGACGACGCGGCGCGAGCGCAGGTGCGCCGGACGGGAGGCGTCCTCCTCGTGCTGCTCCTGCGCGGCGTGCGCGGCACGGCGCGACGGGAGGACCTCGCGCTGCTCCTGCTCGGCGGGGCTGGGAGCCTGCGCGTGGCCGTAGGCCTCGATCTCGCCGGTGAGGACGGAACCGTCCTCGGCCTCGTAAATACCCTTGAAGGACAGCGACAGGGGCATCGCGTCGGTCTGGCCTGCCCGCACGGTCACCGACACGTCCGCGAAGGGGTGGTCGATGGGGGCGTCGGGCTTGTGGACGGTGACCTCGGTGCCGACGACGCCCTCGTGGCTCATGACGCGCGCGGCGATGGTTTCTGCGAGGGTTTCGATGAGATCGACGGCGGTTCCGGTGAGGACAGCCATGGCCTCGTCGGCGATGTCGGCGTAGGAGACGGTGGCGGCGATGTCATCGGTGGCACCGGCGGTCTCGACCCACATGACGATGTCGGCGCTAAAGCGCTGGTTGCGGTCACGCTCGAAGCCGTAGACGCCGTGGTTGGCGAGCGCCCCGAGTCCTTTCAGGGCGATGATGACGCGTCGGTTAGTCAACGTCGTTCTCCTTTCGGGCGATGGCCGCCACGGTGGCTGCTACGTCGTGGACCCGCACGGCCCACGCGCCAGCTGCCGCGCAGTAGGCGGCGATGTCCGCGCTGTTCGCGTCCACGTCGCCCTCGAGGGCCTTGACGAAACGCTTGCGAGAGGCGCCGACGAGGACGGGGTATCCGCCCTGCAAGAAGCGCGGCAGTTCACGCAGAATCTGCCAGCACTGGTCGCCCGTCAGCGAAAAGCCGAGGCCCGGGTCAACCACAATTTTATCAGCTGCCACACCAGCATCAATAGCGTCTTGAACCTGAGAGCCCATGCGCTCGATGAGCGTGCCCACGAGGTCATCCCCGTAGTCGAAGTGCTCCCCCGGCATGCCCGGCAGCGCGCGGTAGTGCTGGACGACGTACGCGCAGCCCGACTGCGCAACAGCCACATTCATCTCGGGATCCCAGCGCCCGCCGCTCACATCGTTGATGATCGCCGCACCGGCGCGCGCAGCCTCGCTGGCCGTCGACGCGTGCAGCGTATCAACCGACACGATGACGCCGTCGGCGGCCAGGGACTCGACGATGGTGCAGATGCGCGCCCACTCCTCGTCCGCGCTGATGCGCGTCGAGTTCGGGCGGGTCGACTCCCCGCCCACGTCGATGAGGTCCGCTCCGGCGGCCACCATCTCGCGCGCGTGGCGCAGCGCGGCCGCGATGTCCGTGTAGCGTCCCCCGTCCGAGAAAGAATCCGGGGTGACGTTGAGGATGCCCATGATCGCCGTCCGCCCGACAGGCAGGGTCAGGCCGCCCGGCAGCGCCAGGGGCGGGACCGGGAACGAGGCCGGGGCGGCGGGCAGGGGCAGCGCACTCACGTCATCGGCTCCCGGACAGGACGAGGGCCATCATCTCGGCGCGGGTGGCGCCGTCGTTCATGATGCCGCGCAGCGCGCTGGTCACGGTCGAGGAACCGGGCTTGGAGATGCCGCGCATCGACATGCACATGTGCTCGGCCTCGATGACGACGATGACGCCCTGGGGGTTCAGGATCTCATCGATCGCGTCGGCAACCTGAGCGGTCAGGCGCTCCTGCACCTGGGGGCGGCGCGCGTAACCTTCGACGACGCGGGCCAGCTTGGACAGGCCCGTCACGACGCCGCCGCGCGGAATGTAACCCACGTGGGCGCGGCCGTAGAAGGGCAGCAGGTGATGCTCACACACCGAGAAGAAAGTGATATCGCGGACGAGGACCAGCTCGTCGGTACCGGCGTGGAACTGGGTGCGCAGATGCTCGCGGGGGTCCTCGGTCAGACCCTTGCACATCTCGCGCCACGCGCGCGCCATGCGGTCGGGGGTGCCGACCAGGCCCTCGCGCTCGGGGTCCTCACCGATTGCGACGAGTAGGTCGCGCGACGCCTTCTCGACGCCAGCGGAATCGTAGGTCACGACTGCTCCTCGCCCTCGTTCGCCTGGGTATCCATCACGTCGGAGACGTCGATCGAGGGGACCTCAAACGACACCTCGGAGATGGCCGAGGCCTCGGCAGACCCCACGCCGACCGGGTGGCCCAAGACCACGCCCGGGACAGCCGCGTCGGACTGGTAGTTCCACACAGGACGCTCGGGGGCCTTCACGACATCCTTGAAGATCTCCGCGAGCTGCGCCTCATCAAGGGTCTCCTCCTCGAGCAGGCGGGAGGCCAGCGTGTCGAGAACGCCGCGGTTTTCCGACAGAATTCGCCAGGCCTCGCGCATCGCGTTGTCGAGGAGGCGACGCACCTCCTCGTCGATGATCGCCGCGGTCTCGTCGGAGAAGGCACGCGGGCCCTCGCCGCTGCCGTGCCCGAAGGCCTCGGTGTCGGCGTCGCCCAGCTTGACCATACCGATGCGGTCGCTCATGCCGTAGTCGGTGACCATGGCGCGGGCCGTCTTCGTGGCCTGCTGAATGTCGTTGGCGGGGCCGGTCGACGGATCGCGGAAGACGATCTCTTCGGCGACGCGGCCACCCATACCGTAAACCAGGTCGTCCAGGAGCTGGTTGCGCGTCTTGTTGAAACGGTCCTCGGTGGGCATGACCATCGTGTAGCCCAGGGCGCGGCCGCGCGGCAGGATCGTCACCTTCGTGACCGGATCCGTGTAGTTCAGGGCGGCGGCGGCCAGAGCGTGGCCAGCCTCGTGGTAGGCGGTCACGGCCTTGTCGTGGTCGTTCATGACGCGGGTGCGCTTCTGCGGGCCGGCGATCACGCGGTCGATGGCCTCGTCGATCGCGCGCTCGTCGATGAACTGCATGTTCGAACGCGCGGTGAGCAGCGCCGCCTCGTTCAGGACGTTCGCCAGGTCTGCGCCCGTGAAGCCGGGGGTGCGCTTGGCGATCTGACGCAGGTCGACCTGCTCGGTCAGCGGCTTGCCCTGCGCGTGCACCTTGAGGATGGCCTCGCGGCCCTTCAGGTCGGGGGCCTCGACGGCGATCTGGCGGTCGAAACGGCCCGGGCGCAGCAGGGCCGGGTCGAGGATGTCGGGGCGGTTGGTCGCAGCGATGAGGATGATGTTGGCGCGCTCGTCGAAGCCATCCATCTCGACGAGGAGCTGGTTCAGTGTCTGCTCGCGCTCGTCGTTGCCACCGCCGATGCCGCTGCCACGGTGGCGACCCACGGCGTCAATCTCGTCGACGAAGATAATGGCCGGCGCGTTCTTCTTCGCGCGCTCGAACAGCTCACGCACGCGGGAGGCACCCACGCCGACGTAGAGCTCCATGAACTCCGAGCCGGAGATCGAGAAGAAGGGGGCGTTCGCCTCGCCGGCCACAGCCTTGGCGAGCAGGGTCTTACCCGTTCCGGGAGGACCGTAGAGGAGGACGCCGCGCGGGATGCGCGCACCCACCTTGTGGAACTTGTCCGGGGAGGCCAGGAACTCGCGGATTTCCTCGAGCTCCTCCACGGCCTCGTCCTCACCGGCGACGTCCGCGAAGGTGACGTCGGGGCGCTCCTGGTTGAATTCCTTGGCGCGCGACTGCGTGAAGCCGCCCATCATGCGCGAACCCGACATGGAGCGCATGACGAAGTAGAACGCGCCCATGAGGATCAGCAGCGGAACCAGCAGCTGGAAGATAGCGCCGAGGGCGCCAGACTGGGGACGGACCGCGTTCCAGCCCTTGGCCGGGGCCTTGGCGGCCACGGTGTCCAGGATGTCCTTCGTCTGCACGTACGAGTACGTGAAGTAGACGCGCTTACCCAGATCCGCGGTCTTGTCGTCATCGCCGGTGCTCTGGTGCACGTAGTTTTCCGTGAGCGTCAGGTTCACCTGCTGGGTGCCCTCGTTGAGGACCACCTGCTCCACCGTGTCACCCGAGATGAGCGCCAGGCCCTCCGAGGTCGAGACCGAACGCGGCTGGTTCGTCTGCCACAGGAACCAGCCACCCACCAGCAAGATGAGGAGCGGAACCAGCACCCAGCCCAGGCTGGGGCGCTTATTCTTAATCTTCTCGTTCACAGACGTCCCTTACAGTTCAGTGTTCTCAGTTGTTGTACACGTGCGGCTGCAGCGTGCCAACGAAGGGCAGGTTGCGGTACTTTTCGGCGTAATCCAGGCCGTAACCGACGACGAACTCATCGGGAATATCGAATCCCACGTATGCCACATCGACGTCAACCTTGGCAGCCTCCGGCTTACGCAGGGCGGTCGCGATCGTGACCGAGGCTGCGCCACGCCCCAGCAGGTTCGCCTGCAGCCAGGACAGGGTCAGGCCCGAGTCGATGATGTCCTCGACGATCAGCACGTGACGACCGGCCACGTCCTGGTCAAGGTCCTTGAGGATGCGCACAACGCCCGAGGTCTTGGTGCCCGACCCGTAGGAGGAGACGGCCATCCAGTCCATCTCGAGGGGAGTGCGCAGCTTGCGCGACAGATCCGCCATCACCATGACGGCGCCGCGCAAAACACCGACGATCAGCAGTTCTTCACCCGCGTAGTCGCGGTCAATCTGCTCGGCCATTTCACCGAGCCGACGGTCCATGTCCTCGGCGGTGACGAGGATTTCCTTCAGGTCGTTTCCCATGTCGGTGGCGTCCACCGTGGCCTCTTTTCGTTGGGTTGTAACGCGAGCGGTTCCACTATAAGCGTGCCACAAAACCGCGCGACTGTAACAGGAAGGCATAGATTCTCACTGTCAGCGCAACATCGTGTGAGCACGCTCGCGGCGCACCGGGCGCCCCGCGGCCCGGCGAGTGGAGCGCCGGCGACCGTCACGATTGGTGTCCATCCTCGCCCGCGGGGTGTGCCCGGAGAATGATCTGGGCGCATTCACCGCGCCCAGCGCGGGAGGCCAGACCCCCGGGCAGGTGGATCGGACCCTGTCCTCGCCACGCGACGACGAGGTCATCAAGATCGTCAATGTGCCCACTCGACAGCGCCCGCAGGCCGGCGGCTCGGGCGGCCTCGCGCAGGGTGCGCGTGCGCACCGCACGGGGAGCGCCGCGCAGGAGTGACACCGCGAGCGCCACAGACGCGACCCCTCCACCGAGGTCTTGTGCGTCGGCGACCCGGG
>NZ_ALCB01000096.1:0-24109 GCF_000282935.1 Actinomyces sp. ICM39 | reverse complement strand
TAAGCTATCCGGATGATCGTTACCTATCCGGATGATCGTTACCTATCCGGATGATCGTTACCTATCCGGATGATCGTTACCTATCCGGATGTGTATTAACCCCCGGGACCGCCCCACCAATTTCGCATGCAATTCCCCAACGACTATTTCAAATCATGAATTCAGATCGTTGGAATTGCAACGTTTTCAGACTTTGTTGAAGCTTCACACAATTGAATTGCATGCGAAATTTTGGGGCGGGCGACGGTGGCGACTACGGGTGCGCCACAGACGACGAGCACACCGCATACGCGAAAGGCCGCGGCCCGGGAAGGACACCCAGGCCGCGGCCTCGTCGATAAAACGTCAGATCTCGTAGGTCACCGAGACCGGCGCATGATCCGAGAAGCGCTCCGCATACTCGTCGGCACGGCCAATCTCGAAGGAACGCGCGCGCTCGCCCAGGGCGGGCGTCGCGTACTGATAGTCGATGCGCCAGCCCGCATTGTTGACGAAGGCCTGACCGCGCCACGACCACCACGAGTAGGGGCCCTGCACGTCGCCAGCCAGGTCGCGCACAGTGTCGCGCCAGCCTTCCTCCACCCACTGGTTGAGGAAGGCGATCTCCTCGTCGAGGACGCCGGCACGCTTGTTGTGGTTCGGCTTCCAGTTCTTGATGTCAGCCTCGCTGCGCACGACATTGAAGTCGCCGCACACGAGCGAGGAGATGCCCCCGGCGGCCTCTTCGGCAATCAGCTCTGCCATACGCGCGCCGATACGGGGCAGATGCGCCATCTTGGCCTCCTGCTTGTGGGTATCCTTCTCGCCCGAATGGAAGTACGCAGAGACGACGCGCACGGGGGTGTCACCGCCCTCGGGACGCACGACGGCCTCGAGCCAACGGCCCGAATCCACATCCGTCTCGGCATCGTCGAGGATCAGGCGGGGCTCACCCTCCAGGACCGCACGCCCGCGTCGCACGGCTACACCCACACCCGCACGGCCCTTGATACGGCAGGGAACCCACACACTCTCCCAGGCCTCGCCCATGATCTCGCGGGAGATCTCCTCGGGCGCGCGCACCTCCTGCATGAGCAGCACATCCGTGTCTGACCCCTCCAGCCAGTCAAGGAAGCCGCGCTTGTGGGCGGCGCGGATGCCGTTGAGGTTCACGGTGGTCACCGTCAGAGTCATCGTTTTCTCCTTACGCGAGTTTTCTTCAGTCTAGAGGAACGAGGAGGCGCGGCGAGGAATGGGTATCCTCACCGCGCCTCCTCTGCGTTCGCGGGCGACCGCCTCGTGTGCCGAGGCCACGCACGTCTGTCAGTTCGCGCTGATTCCCGCCTGACGTTCGGCAGCCTCGACGACGTTCGTCACGAGGAGGGCCCGTGTCATCGGGCCGACACCGCCGGGGTTGGGGCTCAGCCAGCTGGCCACCTCATCCACACCGTCTGCAACGTCACCCATCAGACGAGCCTTGCCATCCTCGCCCTGCACGCGGCTCACGCCAACGTCCAGGACGATGGCGCCGGGGGCCACCATGTCGGGGGTGATGATCCCAGCGGAGCCAGCCGCAGCCACGATGACGTCCGCTCGGCGCACGTGATCGGCCAGATCGGTCGTGCCCGTGTGGCACACATCAACCGTCGCGTTCACTTCCTTGCGCATGAGCAGCAGGCCAATCGAACGCCCCACGGTCACGCCTCGACCAATGACGCACACGTTCTTGCCGGCCAGGTCGATCCCATGGCGTTCCATGAGCTCGATGACCGCGCGCGGCGTGCACGGCAGCGGCGAGTCGATGGGACCCGAGCCTCGCAGCACGAGGCGCCCAAGGTTCATCGGATGCAGGCCGTCCGCATCCTTCGCGGGGTCGATACGCTCCAGAACAGCGTTCGTATCGATTCCGCGCGGCAACGGCAGCTGCACGATGTAGCCCGTGCAGGCGGGGTCCGCGTTGAGCTGATCGATCGCGGCCTCCACCTGCTCCTGCGTCGCGTCAGCGGGCAGGTCCACGCGGATCGACTCGGCGCCGATTTCCGCACAGTCACGGTGCTTTCCGGCGACGTAGGCAACGGACCCGGGGTCCTCACCCACGAGGATCGTGCCGAGGCCCGGGACAACACCGGACTCACGCAGACGATCGACGCGCGCCTTCAGTTCCGACTTAATGGCGGCAGCGGTCGCCTTTCCATCCAAGACCCCAGCGGGGCCCTCCCAGGGAGCCCTCACGATCAGAGCCCAGCGTACAGCGGGTGCTTGTCCGTCAGCTTCTTGACGCGGGCGCGCAGGGCATCCACCTCAACGTTGCCGCCGGACGCACCCTGGGACAGGGTCGTGCCGATGATGTCCGCAACCTCGGCGAAGTCCTCGGCGTCGAAGCCGCGCGTCGCGAGGGCGGGGGTGCCGATGCGCAGGCCCGAGGTGACGGCCGGCGGACGGGGATCGAAGGGAACGGCGTTACGGTTGACGGTAATACCGACCTCGTGCAGCAGATCCTCGGCCTGCTGACCGTTGAGCTCAGAGTCGACCAGGTCGACGAGGACGAGGTGCACATCGGTGCCGCCCGTGACCAGCTTGATACCGGCCTTCTTCGCATCGTCAGCGCCCAGGCGCTCGGCAATGATCTGCGCGCCCTCGAGGGTGCGGCGCTGGCGGTCCTTGAATTCGTCGGTCTGCGCGACCTTCATGGCGATGGCCTTCGCGGCGATCACGTGCATGAGGGGGCCACCCTGCTGGCCGGGGAACACGGAAGAGTTCAGCTTCTTGCCCCACTGCTCGCCGCGCGAGGACAGGATCATGCCGGAACGAGGACCACCCAGCGTCTTGTGAACGGTCGTCGTCACCACGTCGGCGAAGGGGACGGGGTTCGGGTGCAGACCCGCAGCCACGAGGCCTGCGAAGTGAGCCATGTCCACCCAGAGGGCGGCGCCGACCTCGTCCGCGATGTCGCGGAAGGCCTGGAAGTCGAGGTGACGCGGGTAGGCGGACCAGCCGGCGATGATGACACGCGGGCGCTCCGCAAGGGCAGCCTCACGAACCTTCTCGGGCTCAATGCGCATGGTCTCACGGTCAACCTCGTAGGCGACGGCCTTGTAGTTCTTACCCGAGAAGTTCAGGCGCATGCCGTGGGTCAGGTGACCACCGTGGGCCAGGGACAGGCCCAGGATCGGGTCGCCGACATTCGCCATGGCCATGAGCGCTGCAGCGTTGGCCTGCGCACCAGCGTGAGGCTGAACATTCACGTAGTCGCCACCGAAGACCTGCTTCGCACGTTCGATGGCGAGAGACTCCGCGACGTCCACAAACTCGCAGCCACCGTAGTAGCGGCGACCCGGGTAGCCCTCGGCGTACTTGTTGGTGAGGACCGAGCCCTGCGCCTCGAGGACGGCGCGCGGAACAAAGTTCTCCGAGGCGATCATCTCGAGGGTGTCACGCTGACGGCCAAGCTCGGCGTCCAGAACGGCCTGAATCTCAGGATCCAGCTGCGCAAGTGTCATGTCATTGAGGGAATCCATGGGGTTCTCCTATTGATCATCCGATGATGGTTGGCAGTGGCCTCTAGCCCAGGCGGGCGGCTATCGATGCCGACGCGTCGCTCCCCGGTGGTGGCCCACCTGTTCGCCAGTCACGACACGCTGACCAGTCTATCGCTCGGCGGTTTTCCGCGCATTCTGCCAAGGTGTCAGCAAGCTACCAGCTGGTCACAGGACCTTCAGATCTGACTTGCACAACTCGTCAGGTGCACGAAATCACAGCCTTTTTTCGCTTGTACTTAACCCTTTGGTTAGCAACCAAGCTAACCATATGGATAGACTAGGGTTAACACCTAACGGTGACTGAGTTGCGCGGGGATCATTTACTCAGTAAATATCCCAGTTTGGAGCGGTTTTCTCCGCTCTAACCGACATGCAGCATTTGAGTTTGAGGAAGTAGAAGGAAGACGCACAGATGACAACCTTGACGAAGCCCACCGCACGAGCCGCATCCACGGCTCTCGCATTCGAGCACGCGTCGGATCTTGCCGCCTCCGCCGACAACGCCATCAAGCGCATGTGCGACATTTTCGCAGCTCTCTTCGGCATTATCCTGCTGACTCCGCTGTGGATCATCGTCGCCCTCATGGTGCGCCTGAACGACGGCGGCCCCGCTTTCTTCACCCAGGAGCGAGTCGGGCTCGACGGCAAGACTTTTACCATGTTTAAGTTCCGCACCATGCGCGTGGACGCCGAAGAGCTCAAGGAATCCCTCATGGAGGCCAACGAAGCAGACTCTTCCGCCGGAAATTCGATCATGTTCAAAATGGCGAACGATCCGCGTATTACACGCATCGGAGCCTTCCTGCGCAAGACGTCGATCGACGAGCTGCCCCAGCTGTTCAACGTGCTGCGTGGCGACATGTCGCTCGTTGGCCCGCGCCCCCCGCTCCCCAGCGAGGTCGCTCAGTACGAGCCGCGCGTCATGGGCAAGTTCGCCGTTCGCCCCGGCATTACGGGCCTCTGGCAGATCTCCGGCCGCTCGAACCTCTCCTGGGATGAGACCGTCCACCTGGACCTCTCCTACGCCCAGCACCGCTCCCTGACCCTCGACACGTGGATCATGCTCCAGACTATTCCCGCGCTCCTGCGTCACGAGGGCGCCTACTAAGTCTTTCCTCTCTGTGTGTGATTGGGTGTGGCCCGAGCCGATTGGCTCGGGCCACACCTTTATTCTCAACACCTCATCGTGCTCCATCAGCGGCTTGCCAGAACGCATACGACGGCGCAAACACGCGCGCCTCACCCATTGTGAGACCACGTCGACAAACGAACACCGTGCGATAGCGCTCGATTCACACTACGCGGCAGTGTGCACACAGTGAGCAGTTCACAACTCTTACGAGAGCTTGACACTTAAACGCAGGAGCGCTCTTTACCACCTGCATTACAGGGAGCCGTCACACCCTCATAATGTTTTATGTGGGCCACGCCATTCACTGCATAACCCTTTTTAAGCATCCATCAAGAAGCGTTTTGAGACACGTTCAGCGCCACGTTCCCTCCCTCGTGCGCGCCCCTTATGCACTCCCGAAAGCCGACCACTGCTCATGCACGAAAGAGGGCCTGACCTGTCGCTTTCCACCTTGATGCAGCGCACGTCGCCATATGCGAGACCAGCCACAGCATCCATAGACGCCGACAGCCGTCACCAGTCGATCTGGCGATGCAAAGGAGGCCGGACCCCGCAGGGCCGGCCTCCTTCACAGCGACTAGCGTCAACCTCTATCAGCGAAGCGTCACACCACCGACCAGTCCGAGATCGTCGAAGCTACCCATCGCCTCGAGCCGCGAGATGAGCTCGGGCGCGTGAGCGACGAAGTCGAGGGCTTCGACGGTGTAGCGCTTCGTGAGGCGCTTCGGCTCATGCGCGATGCGCCAGGCCCACCCGAGGCGGGCGGCATGCACCCAGTCCGGGAAGTAGTCGTCGGCGGCACGCGCATACTGGTCGATCCAGCCGCCCGCGGTACACACGGAGGCCTCGGGAAGGAGCTCGAGCACGACGGAAGCGACGACTTCCTGCAGACCCGCGCCTAGGCCAACGATCACGAGTCGTGGATCGAAGGAGGTGAGCACAGACGGATCCGCCTTGAATCGACGCAGCCCCTCGTAGCCGTCGATGACCTGGACGTCGAAACGCGACAGGCGCTCGGCTGCAGCCTGACCAGCCTCGGGCACAGCACCAATGAGGGTGATGCGAGTGCCATCAGCGAGACGGTCGAAGACATGCGGCAGAACGAGGTCAGCAGAGGTTCGGGCGACCTCGTGGCCTGCTGCACGCAGGCGCATCTGCAGCAGTGTCCCATCGAAGCCAACTGTGTTCATGCGCGCGAGCGCACGGAAGTCGGCGTGCAGGAGGGACCAGTGATTCAGCCACGTGGTGGTGTGCCCGCGGGTGAGCACACGCTGCGCCATGGCGTCGAACGCGGGGTCGGTCGCGAGGGCGCCGACCGCGCCGGCGGCCTCGACCTCTTCCGAGCCGCCGGCAGGGGTAGACGTCAGGGTCATGGAGATCACCTCACCAGGCTTGCCTTGAGATCGAAGGTCACGGATGCGGCGTTCGCGTAGTTGGCGTGCGATTCGACCGCGATACGATTGACGCCGTCCCTGAGCACCTTGCGAGGCACCGTGACCCGCACGAGGTTGTTCTTCGCCGCAGTGAGGCCCACGTTGGAGGAGGCTCGCGTGTTGGCGTCGATCGTGCCCTCCGGCATGTTCACGCGCTTGATTTCGGTGCCGTTGACGTAGATGACTGCGCCATCGTCAACGCGGACATCGAGGGTGAGCTCGAAGTCTGCGCTGAGGGTACCGAAGTTGATGTCACGCACGAAGTAGTTCGTGATGGCTCGGTTCGCCGCAGGCATCGTGAAGGGCGTACCGGCGTCGCGGTCGCCCCAGCCGAGCGGGCTGGCGCCGTGCTTCCACGAGGACAGGTCGGCGGTGGAGTTCCACTTGGCGTCGGGCGCTTCCTTGGAGTTCCAGTAGTTCCAGTACATGCCCGAGAACAGGAAGGGTCCGAAGTTAAGCGCAGACACGTCGAGGACCTCGAGAGGCTTGTCCGGGTCAGGCGTGAGCGGAACATCCGGCTGCGGCTGGGGTGCCGGCTCCGGTTCGGGCGCGGGAGCGGGTGCCGGCTCGTTGCCCTTAGTGACGACCTGGACCATGCCGTCGATGGTCATCGACGAGCTGGAGCGGTAGTTCAGGTGTGTTTCGACGGCCAGCGTGTTCGCGCCGGCGACCAGCTTGTCCGCGGGGACGAAGACCAGCTGTCGGTCGGCTCGCGCAGAGGGCGTCGAGACAGAGGCGGATGCGAATGTAGACGCGTCAACCGTTCCATCGCCCATGCGCTGGCGAGCCACCTCGTTGCCGTTGACGTACACCACGGCACCATCGTCAGCCGTCACGGCGACGTTGACGCCGCCGATGGCGGTGGGATCAGCGACCGTGAAGTTGATTCGCGCGTAGGTGGTGACGGGGCGGGTCTTGGCCGTGCCCGGGGTCAGCTTCGTGTTGAGGCCGGGGCCGCCGTAGCCGATCGGGGATGCACCGCGGCTCCATGCAGAGTCGTCGAACGAGGTCTGGGCCCAGTTCTCGGCGACCGGATCGGTCGACCAGTGGTACGCCCAGGTGTCGTCCTCGTCCACGAGCAGCGAAGAATCGTCGGGCTGCGCGGGCTTACCGTTGGAGTCGACCACGTAGGCGTGCGTGGACGCGCCGCGCAGGCCGTCGGAGGCGACAGCGCGCACGAAGAAGCGGTTCTTGCCGCCCAGGGGCACGGTCACGGAGTTCGAGGTCGTGGTGGCGATCGGACGATCGTCACGCAGGATGTCGTAGGAGACGGCACCGGGCACGGAGGACCACTTGAGGGTCACCTGCTGGGAGTTGCCGTCGGAGGCGCGCAGGTTGGCGGGCACGGCGGGTGCGGTAGCGTTGCGCGCAGGCATGCGCACGAAGCCGCCGGACCACTGTCCCGAGGTGAGCGACGTGTAGGAGTAGTTGAAGTCGCCGCCTGCCCACAGCGCGCCGTCGTCGCCCATTTCGAGGGCCCACGCGCCGGTGAAACGCTGGGAGGACAGGCGGTAGGGGGTCCAGCCGAGCTGGCGGCCCGTGGCCTCGTCCCAGCCGCCGACCCACTGGATTTCGTCGGCGCGCGTCCAGGAGGTGCCCAGCGTCAGGTAGTGGTAGGCGTCCTGGAAGGCGAAGTCGGAGCAGTGGCACGAGGCGTAGACGACACCCGTGGCGGAGCGGGTGCTCGCCTGAACGTCTCCGCCGTTCTGCATGGTGATGGAACCCGAGGTGCGGGTCATCGAGTCGGAGTTGTATCCGAAGAGCGAGTGCTGCGAGCCGCCGAAGTACACGCGGCCGTTGCGCGCGGTGACGGTCTGCTGGTACTTGCCGATCAGGTAGGAGTGCTGGAAGGTCCAGGACGAGTCCAGCGCAGCGCCGGTGGCTGTGGACAGTCGACCCGCATTTTCGACGACCAGGTTGTGCGCGCGCGTGAAGTAGCCGGCAGCGTAGTAGTAGGTCTCGTTTTCGTCAACGTCGATATCAATGACGGTGCCGTTGAACTCGGGGTTCCACGAGCGGTCGGGCTTGCCGTTGATATCGAGGCGCGCGCCGTTACGGGCATAGGTCCACGACGCACCGTTGCCCTGGAAGTGCGTGAAGATACCGCCCAGGTAGATGTGGTCGTTGATGATCTTGATGGACTTCACCGAGACGCGGCCACCGTTGGCGCCGGTGCGCGCCTGCAGGGTCCACGACGGGTCAATCTGACCGGTCGCCGGGTCGATCAGAACCGTGCCGACGTGGGTCTCACCATTGACCCGGGTGAAGTCGCCGGCCACGAGGAGCTTGCCGTTAGGCAGCTCAGCGAGGTCCTTGACCTGGTTGTTGAAGGAGAAGGTCTGTCCGTTCCACTCCCCCGTCGTCGCATCGAAGCCGGCGAGACCCGAGGATGCGATCTCCTGGCCGTTCTTACCCTTCTGCACGCCGGTGAAGTTACCGCCGACGTACATGGTCGAGCCGATCTGCTCGAAGGCCTGGACCTGGATATTGCCTTCCTTGTAGGAACCGTTGAGGTTGCCGGTCACGCCCCAAGACATCGGCGAGGCGAACTCAGAAGCGGTGTCCTTCTGCTTTTCGGCGGGCGTGCCGCCGTCGCCGATGGCGCGGAAGCTGGCATCCGTCGAGCGCAGCTGCGGGCGGATGTAGGCCTCGGCGTAGGGGTTGATGATCGAGCCGTTGTAGTGGAAGTACGACGTCGAGGAGGACGTGTCGGCCCACGACGTGGCGAGAGGGCCGTAACCCCAGCCCATCGTGTACTTGTTCTGCGCGGAGGCCGTCAGGTTGACGTATCCCCAGCCAGTGTTCGTGCCGAAGCCCGACCAGACGATGCCGCCGTTGACCCACCACTCGCGGTTGAACTTCACGTCCACGGGGTGGGCGCTCTTAAAGGGCCAGATGAAGTCGCGCATCTTCGGGAAGCGCATGCGTACCGTCTGGTAGGCGGTGCCCCTGTGGTTCCAGGCGCGCTGGACCATGATGCCGTCATCAAGGTCGGAGACCGCGGTGCCGCCGAGCAGGCCGTTGACGGTTTCGTGCGAGGCCTGGACGACGTCGAAGTCGCCGGCCGTACGCGGACGGGTCTTGAGCTTCTCCTGGTCGCCCTTCCCTTGGCTCCACGTCTCCCAGCCTTCGCGGCCGCGACCGATGAGGACCCAGCCGCCGCCGTCCGTGGTCTGGTCGCAGAAGAACTGGCCGGGGGCCTCCATGGTGGAGGTCTGCAGCCAGTACGTTCCGTTCTGAGAACGCGGGTCGTTCTGCTTGATTTCCCAGCACGAGGCCGCAGCGGTGGCCTCGCTCAGGCCATCGTGGAGCGGGTCGGCGGCTGCGTGGGCAGCCGGGGAGAATGCAAGAACGCTCAGGCCGGTCACTGATGCCAGTCCGAGCGCCATGCAACGGCGCATAAAACTCATGGGGTCCTCACAGGTATCGCGTAAATGGTTACTTCTATAGTGTCACGATAATTGCCACCGTTCAACCACTTGGTTAGGACAACGTGGGAGTCGTTTACCACATACAAGTCAACCCCCGCCAAAATAAGGCGGGGGTTGTACCTGTCAACACGATTCACGAGCTGGATCGAACCATTTTCACCGGCTCACACCTCGCGCGAACTCGAGAGGAAAAGAACGATTCTTCCCTTATTTCACAAGAGTCGCGTTCAGGTCGAAGGTCATCGAGGGCGAGCCTTTGTAGTTGAGGTGCTCCTCAACGCCGATGCGGTTCACGCCGCCTGTCAAGAGGCTCGCGGGGATGGTGACCTCGAGCAGATCGGAGGATGCCTTGGAGGCGCTCACAGCCGAGTTCGCGTAGGTCGTGTGAGTAATGTTTCCATCGGACATACGTTTCGTATCGATGACCTTGCCATTGACTCGCAGAACCACGCCGTCATCCGCGCGCACCTTGACGGTCAGCGAGGTGTTCGGGGTGATCGCGCCCAGGTCGATGTCGCGCGCGAAGTAGTACGTGATCGCACGATCCTTCTTGGCAATATCGAGGGCGGTTACCGCGGCAGAGTCTCCCCAGCCAATCGGGCCGGAGCCACGGTTCCAGCTCTGGAGGGAGCCGGTCGTGGCCCAGTCGGAGGCGGGGGCTTCCGTCGAGGTCCAGTAGTTCCACTCGTCACCGGTCTGGATGACCGTGCCGGACTTGACGGAGGCCGCGTTGATCGGCTGCGTCGCATCGGTCGGCTCGGTGCTGCGCTCGGCGGGAACGGAGCTGTTGTCGTCCGGGGTGCCTTCCACGCGGAAGATGGAGGCCTGCATGGAGACGGTGGCCGTGCGCATGTAGTTGACGTGCGTTTCCACGGCGATGACGTTGTCGCCGGTCTTCAGCGCGGAAGCGGGGACGAAGATCTCCGAGGGGGAGGCGGAGGCAGCGGCGAAGTTGGGCGCGGAGTCGGCGCGGGTCGTGTAGCTGACCGTGCCGGCACCCATGCGGGTGCGGTCCACCTCGACGCCGTTGATGTAAACGACGGCGCCATCGTCGGCCAGGTACTTGACGTTGATGCCCTTGAGGGCCTTCGCGTCAGCCACCTGGAAGTGCGTGCGGTAGTAGGTCGTCACGGGGCGCGTGCCCTTGGTGGCGATCTGGGTCGCGATCGCGGAGTCGCCGTAGCCCAGCGGTGCTGCGCCGGTCGGCCACGCGGAGTCATCGAACGAGGCCTGGGCCCAGTTCTCGGGGGCGGCGCTGGCTTCGGCGCGGTAGTTCCACGTCGCGTTCGCTTCGAGCAGGACCGGGTTGGAGGCGTCGGCCTGGCCGGGGGCCGGAGCGGTGTAGACCGCGGTGGTTGCGGAGCGGTTGCCCTCGGCGTCGACGGCGCGCACGAAGTAGCGGTCCTCGCCGCCGCGCGGCACCTCGACACTGGTGGTCTCGGAGGTGGCGATCGGACGATCGTCGCGCAGAATCTCGTAGGACACGGCGTCGGCGACACCCTCCCAGGCGAGGGTCACGGTGGAATCGTTCGACGCAGTGGAGCGCAGGAGGGAGGGCGCCTCGGGCGCGACGTTGTCACGGTTGTCGTATCGGGCAAAGCCGCCGTTCCACTGAGTGTGCGTGGCGTCGGTGTGGGAGAGGGTGAAGTCGCCGCCCACCCACAGGTTGCCGTAGTTATCGGTCTCAAGCGCCCAGGCGCCGGTCTTACGGAGCGAGGAGAGCTCGAAGGGGGTCCACTTGAGGCTCTCACCCGTGGCGGCGTTCCACGCGCCAACCCACTTGATCTCGTCGACGCGCGACCAGGAGCCGTTCATCGACCAGACGTACATGTCCTGGTAGGCAGCATCGGAGCAGTGGCAGGAGCCGTAGATGACGCCCTTGGAGGACACGGTGGTGGCCTGCAGGTCACCTCCCATGCTGAAGGTCATCGCACCGGAGACGCGCTGGTTGGTGGCAGCGTCGTAGCCGAACAGGTTGTGCTCGGAGCCGCCGATGTAGACGCGGTTTCCGGCCGTGGCGATGGTCTGCTGGTACTTACCGGCAGTGGCGCTGGACGGCACGAAGTCGAAGTCCGTGTCCACGGCCGCGCCCGGCTGCGTGGAGAACTTGGCCGCGTACCAGGCGCGCTGGTTGCCGTGCGCCGTGGTGAAGTGGCCGCCCGCGTAGAAAGCGCTGTTCGCCTCGGAAACGCCAACGGCCTGAACGGCACCGCTGATCTCGGGGTTCCACGAACGGTCCGGGCGCCCGCTCAGGGAGACGCGTCCAGCATTACGCGCGTAAACCCGGGAGCTGCCACCGCCGGAGAGGTGGGTGAAGGCACCACCCATGTAGACGTTGCCGTCGTAGTAGGTCAGGGCACGAACGCTCACGGCGCCGCCGCGCAGCGCGTTGGTGATCTGTAGGTCCCACGAGGGGTCGATCTGACCGGTCGAGGGATTGATGACAACGGTACCGGAGTGGGCCTCGCCGTTGACGCGGGTGAAGTCACCGCCGACGAGGAGGCGGCCGTCAGGCAGGGCGAGGAGGGCCTTGACCTGCGCGTTGAAGTCGAAGGTCTGGCCGGTGAAGTCGCCGGTGGCCACATCGAAGGCCGCGAGGCCGCGCGAGGAGATCTCGGTGCCCTTCTCACCCTGCTTGACGCCGGTGAAGTTGCCGCCCACGTACATGGTGGAGCCGACCTGGGCGAAAGCCTGGACCTGGATGTTGCCTTCCTTCACGGAACCGTTGAGGTTACCGCTCACGCCCCACGAGGTCTTGGCCGCATACGGGGAAACGGTAGCTGAGACCGTCGAGGCGCCCAGGCCTTCATCGGGGATGCGGGCGAAGTCGGCCGAATCCGAGGAGATGCGCGGACGCACGTAAGCCTCGGCGTAGGGGAAGACCGTCAGGCCCGACTTGCGGAAGTAGGAGGTCGCAGAGGTGACGTCACCGGTCCAGTTGGCGACGAGAGCACCGTAGCCCCACCCCATCTTCCAGCCCGTGGTGCGAGCCGAGGGGTAGGTCTGCAGACCGTTCCACTCGTTGTCGTAGCCGGTCAGGCCCCACATGAGGCCGGAGCGCCAGCCACCCTTGTCCAGCTGGACGTTGACCGGGTGGGCCATCTTGAAGGGCCACACGAAGTCGGTCATCTTCGGGAACTGAAGATCCATGGTCTGGTAGGAGCGGCCCGATGCGCTCCAGGAGCGCATGACGCGCACGCCGTCAGCCTGGTCCTTCACCGGCTCATTATTAAGCAGCTCGGTGACGGCCTTGTTGGACAGCTGGACGACCTCGAAGTCATCGGAGGTGCGCGAGCGAGAGGTCAGCTTCGCAGGATCACCCTTGCCACCGCTCCAGGATTCCCATCCTTCGCGGCCGCGGCCGATCAGGACCCAGCCGCCACCATCTGTCGTCTGGTCACAAAAGAACTGGGCGGGGTGATCCATCGCGGGAGTCTGAAGCCAGTAGGCGCCGTCCGCAGCCTCAGGATTCCGCTGCTTAATGTCCCAGCACGACGCGGCGGCAGTCGCAGCGCTCGAACCGTCGCGAACGACAGCCTGACCGGGTGCAGAATCTCCCTGACCTGCACCAACAGCGTGAGCCGTCGGAGCGAGCGCGATGGAAGCACAGGCGACAATCGGCGCAGTTGCAAGGATTGCAAGGCGCGAAATCGCAGAAGCCATGACACGACCTTTCGGAGGGAACGGAAACTTGTTGCATAAATAATTACACAACAATCGCCATCAGATCAACCGAATGGTCAAGTCAGACTTTCACAGGTGCATCACGCACCCCATCCCTACCCCCGGCGCCGCCTCGCGAGGGACCCAAGTCCCGACAGGTGCAGACGATCCCTAAACATCCAGCAAACACAGGCGAAAACCAGGACCGAGAGCGCCGACCCACCAATGGTCGCAACGAAAGAATCGCGGCCCAGCCACCATGCTATACACCCGCCCGGAATCACCGCAGATACACCCACAACCAGAATCGGCTTGACCACTTCCGACAATTTCGGTGTCACACCGATAAACCGCGAGACCTGAACGGTCGCCATGGCTGCGTCAAGCACCATGCACACAGCCCAGACGATGGCCGCCGCAACCATTCCTCCGCGAGGAATAAAGATGACGTTACCCACAACGTTGAGACTCAGGACCACGATCTTGTTGACCGCTGCCCACCCGGAGCGTCCACTCATGATGAGCAGCGAGTGAATGTTTCCCGCCGTGAAAGTCACGATGGAGCCAATGCACAGGACCACGAGGACATTCGCTCCGGGAGCGAAGCCGTCACCGAGGATGCGCATGAGCGCGGGCGCGTAGATCGCCATGAGGGCGTAGATGGGGGCTGCGAACAGGACAAGCCAGATCGAGGCCGTGCTGTAGAGGTCCCGCAACTCCTTCTTCTTACCCTGGTGCAAGAGTTTGGAGAACTGCGGGGAAACGACGACGCGCAGAGCGGTGTCGACGACCATGCCCGCCTGGATGAAGCGAATGGCACCACCGTAGATGCCCGAGGCCGCGTCTCCGGCTAGGAGGCCAACGAGGAGGACGTCCAGCCACTGCAGCGCCTGCTCAAGGCCGGCTGTCAGGGTACGAGGCAGGGCGAAGGACACGACCTGACGACGCCGCTGCGCGCTCGGCCAGCGCCCCACCGAATCAGCTGCCGAGGGCATGTGGCGCAGCAGTAGCCACCACGCGGCCACGAGGACGACGACGAAAGGCAGCGCCCAGGCGACTGACACGAAGGCAAGCGACCCGGTGAACGCGGCCGCGAGCGCGACGAGGAGCGGGCGCAGGCCGGGCAGCAGCAGGTTCTGAACGAGGACGTACTCGCGCATGTTGCCGAGCGCCCGCAGAGCGGCGGATGCGACGAGGGTGAGGGCGCCGATCGGCACAAACCACAGCACCGCACGCGTCGATGCCGTCACCTCAGCGTTCCAGATCAACGGAGCCACGGCCTCGAGAATGAGGACGCACACGGTGGACACACCCACCGTCAGCGAGGCCATGAAAGACAGGGTCGCGCGGATCTCCTCAGGCGCATCCAAAGATAGGCGGGGCATCAGGTAGATCGCGGTAGAGTCGAGGCCGACCTTAGCCAGGGCCATGACGATCGCGAAAACGCCGGTCGCCTGGGTGACGATACCGGCTCCCTCGGCGCCCAGCATGCGCGACAGGATGATCGTGAACGCGAAGCCCAGGACCGCGGAGGCGGCCGCTCCGACGAAGCCAACGATGCCGCCGCGCGCGAGGGAACGCCTGGCTTGATTTGCCTCACTCATGATTAACCTTCCCGCTACCGCGCGGTAGCCTTTCTCTATAACCTACCGATGGGATACACATGGACTTCATCAACTCGCTCTCCCCCGCCCGCAAGAAGAGCCTTCTGGCCGCTGCGATCCTCCTGATCATCGCGCTCGTCATCGTCGGCTTCCTGCGCCTGACGGGCTCCTCTGACACCGACGCAGCCGCGTCCGGCGCGTCCGCCACGTCCGGCGCGCAGAGCGCCGACGACGACGCGCAGTCCGACATCCCGCAGTCCGTTCCGAAGACCATCGCCCCACAGTCGGGTGGCCCCGCGAACGCATCCGGCTCGCTGGCCACGGATGCTGAGGCTGCCGGGCAGGCCACTTTCGTCATGAACACCCTGTGGGACGCGTACACGGACCCCGAGCAGGCTCGTGCAACCGACCTGTCTTCCGTGCTCACCGCCTCGGCGCTGGAGGAGTTCGACGCGCAGGCTCTCGAGTGGACGAGGGACGGCACCCACACCACCGGATCCCCCACCCTCGAGGACGTGCACATCCTCAGCGATGACGGTGCCGGAAACGTCACGGTCTCGGCGTGCGTCGATTCTTCCAACGTTCGCGTCCTCAACGACGCGGGAACTGCGCTGACGGACGACACGACCATGACCCGCGCCCTCACCTATTTTCAGTTTGTGAAGGACGGTGGCGCGTGGAAGCTGTCCGGCTTCTCGTTCCCCGACGACCCGACTTGTTGAGTCGAGCAAGCATCTCAGTGGCAAAAGCCCCGTCGTTCGCGGCGGGGCTTGTCCATTGCCCCATGCGCACGGCACGCTCGGCGCGGACAGTTCCCGCGACGCTACCGGCGCTCGCGGCATCTGCACGCTCGGCCTCGGCACGCTTGATCGGATCGCTCTCCTCCTCTAGGTGGCGCGACAGGAGCGCCACCGCGACGACGGAGATCATGAGGCCAGTGTTCATGCCGTAGTAGAACTGCTCCACCAGGGTCGCCAGGATGATGCCGCCCAGGATTGAGCCGTACACGTCCGTGGCTCGCCAGATGCGCGGGAACATGCGCAGGAAGAAGGCGAGGAACAGGGCCAGGCCGACCAGGCCGTAGGAGAAGATGACGGTCCAGAACTGGCCCTGCGTGCCCAGGGAGGGCAGCCACGGCGAGGACGAGGGGCGCGGGGCTCCGAAGCCCAAGAGCGGGGACTGCTGGAGCTCGTACAGGGTCTCGAGGTAGTTGGAGGCACGGTCCTCCGTCGAGGAGGAGGCCGCGACGCGTTCAAGGAGCGACTGCGAGGCCGGGGTGGCCAGCCACGCGATGACACCCACGACGATGGCCGCAACGATACCCAGGACGGTGCGCCAAGCTCCCGCGCGCAGGCGCTGGAAGCCCACCCACACGACGATGACGAGCAGGCCGATGTACATGCCGCGGTTGAGCGTCGCTGCGGCCGGGATGACCGACAGCGCGCACACGGCGGCCACGAGGAAACGCCACTTGGAGCGTTCACGCCACAGCACGTACGCGAAGACGAGCGCGAGCGGGAAGATCAGCGAGTAGACGTTGCCGTAGGTGTTGGAGTAGATGAAGGGGGCCGACGGGCGCGGGTCGGAAAGGATCCACGACGACGGGTTCCACTGGGTGGTCGCGCGCTTCGTGAACTCTTTGACGAAGTCGTTGGAGTGCAGGGCGCGCGGCACCAGGTAGTACATGAGCGTCTTGAAGCGCAGCGTCGGCGCAGCCATGGCGATGAAACCACCGATGGTGGTCGAAGCCAGGAAGCCCCACATCGTGCCAACAATCGTGCGCACGCTCAGGGACTTGCGCGCATTGAATGCGTAGACCGCGAAGATGCCGGGCGAGATCTGCAGCAGGAAGCGATAGAACGCGCCGATGACGCGCCCGCCCGTGTCGAGCATCGTCATCGAGGCCAGCACCCACGCCAGGAAGAACACCCACAGGATGGATCCGGGCGGGAAGCGCAGGCCGTGTCGGCCGATCATGAACACAAGCATGATCGACGCGAACAGCGGCCACATCAGGTCACCGGAACCGAGCACCCACCACAGGAAGTACGCCGAATAGGCCACGACAAAGGGCCACGCAGGCAGATCCTGCGCGTCCTCTCGTAGCGGCCCAATTTGGGCAGGGGCGGGTTTGGCCCAGAGTCCTCGACGTGGGCTCACGCGTGACCGTTCCCTTCGCCGTTCATTTCCCTCGCGGACGAGGCCTGGGCCTCCTCAGCACTGCTCGGCGTGGTCGCGCTGCCGTGCGCGCTGTCCTGCTCGGCCGGGCGCGGGGCGCCAAGCTTGTTGCGGTTGCGCGAGGACAGGTAGAGGAAGGGACCCTCGAGGAAACCCTTGATTTCGGACTTGGTGAGCGAGCCGGGCACATCCTCGTCGGTGCCGGCAACGCGGGCGCCGCCGGGCTTGACGCGGTTGAGGACGCCGGGGACGCGGGTCGCCAGCGTACCGAGCACGGAGGGCTTCGCGATGATCGCCTTCGTCAGAAGAGCCGCCATGCCGGAGCCGTTGCCCCGGATCTGCTTATCCAGGCCGGCCTCGTCAACGCGGTGACGGTGGTGCACGAGGGCGTCAGGCGTGTGGATGATGACGTCGCCCGTGGCCAGGATGCGCGCGAACATGTCGAGGTCCTCGCCGCCGCGCGTCGAGGTGCCGGCGCCCAGCGCCGGGTCAAAGGGGCCGACCTCCATGAGGACGTCGCGACGCATGGCCATGCACACGCCTGCGCCCACGCGGGCCGTCGTGATCGGGAACAGCGGTCCACCGTCACCCTTCTCGCCCAAGACCTCGAGGCCCTCGGGGATATCGCCGACGCACCAGACGCGCGGGGACATGTCCTTGGGGAAGCCGCCGCGCGACTCGAACCAGCGCTGGGGCGCGTAGCGCTGCTCCAGGGGCAGCGCAATGCCCGTCGTGGCGGCCACGTACGGCGAGGCCGTGAACGGGTCGATCATGGCGGTGAGCCAGTGCGGGTCGACGATCGCGTCGTCGTCCGTAAAGACGATGACCTCGCCGCGAGCAGCGAGCACGCCGCGGTTGCGGGCGCGGGACAGGCCCGGACGGGACGCAGAGACGATGCTCAGGCGCGTATCGTCGATGCCCGCGAGCTTCTCCCGGGTCAGGCCGGTGTGCGGCGCGTTATCGACGACAACGAGCGTGAAACGCTGGTGATCCTGCGCGAGGATGGCGCGCACGGCTTGCTCAAGCATGTCGCAGGAGCCGACCGTGCACATGACAACGGTCGCGTCCACCTCGGCACCGGCGCCCTCTTCCCAGCCGCGCGCAGGGGCCGGCTCGACCTCGAGCACGCGCGGATCGGTCTCCGGATGGTCCGTGCCCTCGATCTCGACGAACGCCGAGTTGCGGCCGTTATCGCGCACGAGCACGAGCGCTCGCGGATCCGACGGGTCGCCCGAAATCAGCTGGGAGACGCGCGCAGTACGGTCAACGTGCCAGATGGAGGCGGCCAACTGATCGGCCACGGTGGTCTCCTCGGCGCTCATTTCTTGCCCTTCTTCGAGGAAGCCTTGGCGTTCGACTTCTTGGAGTTGGACGTGTCTTCCGTTTCCTTCGACGGCTTGGACTCCGCGACCTCCGAGGACGTCTCTTCCGCGGTCTCTTCCTCAGCCTCGGGCTCGATAACCTCGGCGGCAGGAGCCGGAGCTGCGGAAGCGGAGGCGGGTGCGGCCACCTGGTCACCCAGGTAGATCAAGCCGTTCACCTCGCGGTTAATGATCGCCAGCTCGTCGAGGAGGGCGTGCAGCGCCTTCAGGTCGTGGCCCTTACGCACAGCGACGAGGACGTGACGGGAGGGACGGACCTCGTCGAGGAGCGAGGCCAGAGGCTGCTTGATGTCGATAAGGCGCGGCGCGGGCACGCGGGTCTCGGCCAGGGAGGCGGACAGGACGCGGTGCAGGTCGCGGGCCTGCGGGTCGGAGGCGTCGACGATCAGGTCGACCCAGTGGTCGCGGTCGATCGCCATCGCGAGCATGCGGGTGGGAGCGAGCCACGGTTCGGGCGCGCCCTCTTCAGCGCTCCACACGGGAAGAGCCGTCAGGTCGGCGAGCTGCGTGGGCGAGATCAGCGACCGCGAGCGGGTCTCGCGGATGAGCACCAGGACCAGGCCTGCGAAGAGGCCGACCACGGTCGTGATGAGGATCAGGCGGAACTTCGAGGGCGAGACCTCGTCACTTGAGGACGCGGCCGGGGTGATGACACGGCCGGCGGTGGCGTGATAGGGGGCGAGCTGCTCGGCATCCTTGGCGAGCTTCGTCAGCTCGGTGCGGATTTCGGCGGCGCGCGGGTTGTCCTTCGTGTTGCCGTCCTCGTCGGTCAGGGGCTGGAGGGAGGCGAGCTCGGTCTCGAGAGCCTCGATCTGCTCGTTGACGCCGGCGGCCATCTCATCGGCGCGCTGCTCCACGAGAGCGGTGCGCTCGGTCAGGTAGGCGTTGGCAATCGCGTCGGCGGCGTCAACGGCCTGCTGGCGCGTGGGAGCCACGTACTCGATCTTGACGATCGTGCCGTTCGTGTCGCCCGACACCTCCATGTTGGAACGAAGCTCCTCGGCAGTGACACCATTGCCGAGGCGCGCGGCCGCGACGTCGAGGACGGCGGCGGACTTCGCGATGCCCTGCTCGGTCACCATGTCCGTCGTATTCGACAGGGAGGCGCGCACGACGGGAGCCGGGGTGAGCGACGGAGACGTCACGGTCATCGACACGGCCGCCGAGTGCGACACGGGGATACCAACGGCGGCTGCAACACCTACGACCAGGCCGGCCACGGTCCCCGCAACGATCGAGGTCCAGCGGCGTGCCAGCGCGTGACGAAGAATCTGCTGGCCGCCCGCGGGCGGAGGGGTCAGGATCATGACTGTTCTCCTTGGAGGTGAGAGCGCACCCACGCGGCGCGCGCATTGAGCCGGCGCTCGAGAGCGCGGCGAGACGGTGCGGGTCGAGACGCGACCCCCTGAGTGTAGACCTGCACGAATCGGTCGAGCTCACGCTCGGCCTCGTCGCGAGGAAGCGAAACGAGCGAGACCAGGCGCGGCAGCTCCTGGCCCGTCAGAGATACCGACAGGTCGGCGAAGGCCCGAGCCTGCTCCGGATTCTTCCACGAATCCGAGCGCCACGAGGCGTTTCCGGTGACCTGGCCCGGGTGAATGCGGTACAGCAGCCCCCAGGGCGCAATGCGGCGGATGCGCCCACCCGCGGATGCCACGCGCATCCACAGGTCGTAGTCCTCGGCGGGAACGCTGCGGTAGCCGCCGACGCGGTCCATGATCTCACGGGTCGCGAGCATGGTCGGGTGGCACACGGGGTTAGTGAGCAGCAGGTGCCAGCCCATGTCCTCGGGCGTGATCTCGTAGGGCATGCGGGGCACCGGGCGGGAGCCGCGCAGCTCGATCATCTGCGTGAAGACCATGTCGTCGCCGCGCTCGATGGCCCGCATCGTGCGCTTGAAGCGGCCCTTGAGGGACACGTCGTCGGCGTCCATGCGGCCCACGAGGCGCGAGTCGGTGCGCTCCATGAGCTGGGTGAGGACGCGGGAGACGCCGCCCTCACCCGGGGTAATGTCCTCGATGCGCAGGCGAGGATCGACCACTCCCCCACGCGACGCGCCGCGGATGGCCTCGCCGACCGTCGAATCCGACGACGAGTCGTTGCCGACGACCAGCTCGGCGTCGCGCGGCATAGCCGCCAGCGTCGAGGCCACGGCGCGCGTGATCGTGCCCGCCGCGTTACGCGCGGGCAGCAGGACGGACAGCTCAGGCACGGGACTCCCCCTGCTTAGCGGCCTGCTTGGCGGCCGCGTCCAGGGCACGCAGGTCGCGGAAGCGGCGACGCAGCGAAATCGAGGAATGCGCAACCGCAATAACGGCAAGGAACGTGTAGAGCACCATGAAAGGAACGCCGAAGCCCCACGCCGCGAAGGACCAGCACAGCACGCCCGGATCGGTGGGCAGCAGCACGAAGGAACGCAGGTTCCCACCGCGCGTCTGCTTGCGGCCCGCCGCGCGCACGAACTGCTCGGCGAGGATCTGGCTCATAAACTGGCCCGAGGTCACCCATCCGTAGACGAGCGCGACGATAGCCAGCCACCACGACTCGGGGCGGTAGACCATAACCGCGGCGGCGGTGCAGAAGTGGATCGCCGGGGAACGGAACGCGTCGGCGACATGATCCACCCACTCGCCCGTCTTCGAGGACGCACCCGTGACGCGCGAGACCTGGCCGTCCGCGGAGTCAAACATGAAGCCGACCGCGAGAGCCGTGCCCACGATGAGGCCCGTCCACCACGCGGGTTCGAACGCGACGAGGACGATGAGTCCCACCGTCGAAAAGCACACGGAGATGAAACTGACGAAGTTCGGAGTCCATCCGAAAGCCGCGCAGGCGGCGGCCACGACGCGCGCAGCGCCGCGGTTCACCCAACGCATGTACGCGGGGACGCCCGCGCCCGGCTTCTGCGCGGCGGCAAGCGCGCTACGGTACGCGCTAAAACGCGTCCCCCAGGAGGAACCCGGCTCGATCACGACGGGCAGGCTCACTGCGCCTCCCCTTCCGGAGCCTGCTCGCCGTCCTGCGCCGGGGCCTCGTCAGAGAAATCCTCGGGCGCAATGAAACGGCGCAGCTTCGTCGACGACGTCGACGGCGTGTACGGCAGGTAAACGACGCGCGCGCCAACCTCGGCCATCTCAGCCTCGAGCGCGGCGCCCTTCGGAGTGTCCTTCCAGTCGTCACCCTTGAAGAGGACGTCGAAAGGCTGGAGGCGCCAGGCGAGGCGCTTGTCCTGGTCCAGGTCAACGACGACCGCGTCCACGAAACGCAGCGACGACACGAGGTCGCAGCGCTCCTTGAGCGGGATGACGGGGGCGCGGCCCTTCATGCGGATGAGGGCCTCGTCCGAGGTCACGCCGACGACGAGGCGATCGCAGCGCTCACGCGCGGCGCGCAGGATGTTGAGGTGTCCCTGATGGAACATGTCAAAACCCCCGGGCACGTAGCCGGTGATGGGGGTGCGATGCTGAGTCGTTTCGTCCACGTAACAAGTGTGCCATTTATCAGGCGGTCAATGCGACACTTACCCACTAAATGACCGAAAGATCACGTCTTAGCGTTCCCCACCAAGTGACAAGAGGCTCCACACAGGGGCGTCATATCGCGCAAATATGACCAGATGGCCGCACGCACCCTTGTTACAGGTTGCGACACGCCAGCGGGGCGTCACGAGGCCGGCGCGCCGTTCGGGCGGTCAGGCTCGGCGTGCGCGCGGACCGCGCCCCGGCCTCGCCTTAACTCCCTCGGGAGGATCTCAGCGCGAGAAGACGACCGTTCGGTTGCCATTCATGAGGACGCGACGCTCCGCGTGGAAGCGGACGGCCTGGGCGAGGACACGGCGCTCCACGTCCTGGCCGAGGGCCACCATGTCGGGCGTGGAGTCGGCGTGGGAGACGCGGGTGACGTCCTGCTCGATGATCGGGCCCTCGTCGAGGTCGGCGGTCACGTAGTGGGCGGTCGCGCCGATCAGCTTCACGCCACGCTCGTGGGCCTGCGCGTAGGGGCGCGCACCCTTGAATGAGGGCAGGAAGGAGTGGTGGATGTTGATGACGCGCCCCTGCATGGCGCGGCAGACCTCGTCGGAGAGGATCTGCATGTAGCGCGCCAGGACGACGAGCTCAACGTTTTCGGAGGCGATGAGGTCGAGGAGCTGGCGTTCCGCCTGGGCCTTCGTGTCCTTCGTGACAGGGATGTTGAGGAAGGGGACGCCGTAGAACTGGGCGACGGGTGCCAGGTCCGGGTGGTTACCGACGACCGCGATCACGTCGATGGGCAGGCCCTGCGTCTGCTGTCGATACAGGAGGTCAGTCAGGCAGTGGCCTTCGCGCGACACCATGATGATGGTGCGCAGCTTGCGGCCCAGGTCGTCGACGCGGTAGGTGGCGCCGAATTCTTCGGCGACGCGGGCCAGGCCCTCGTCGATGGGGGCGCGGCCCTTCGGGGAGTCGACCTCGACGCGCATGAAGAAGGTACCCGTGTCGGAGTCGCCGAACTGCTGAGACTGGATGACGTTGCCACCGGACTCGCCGATCACGCCGGTCACGGCGTGCACGATGCCGGGGCGGTCCGGGCAGGACAGGGTCACAACAAGCTGCGCGTTTTCAGTCATGCGTTCCAGTCTAACCAGGTTCATACCCACGAACGAGGCAGTGGGCGTCGTTTGGGGGAGATGCCACGGGGTTGCGGGGTGGGGGCACTGGCTGGGTGGGGTTGTGTCGTTGCGTTGTTGCGGTCGGGGTTATTGCTGCGTGGGTTGCTGCGCACTTGCAGAGTTACACCTTGCTAGCGGACGCCATGACGGCTTCACGGACGTTTCACGATCCGCCAGGGCCGACGGCCAAGTTTCACGCGCGTTTCACGAGCCACCATCGGCACGGAGCGCGTCGCCTACGACTGGATCAAGAAGACCCCAACTGGATCAGCCCCACACCAGCGCGGCCACCCACTAACCGCCCCGCGCGCCCACGCTGCCTTACCAAACAATCTCGCATGCAATTCCCCACGGGCACAGATTGACAAAATCTCAGAAACCGCATAATTCCAACGTTTCAGTTTCAAAATCTGAAATGCTGTCATGGGAATTGCATGCGACTTTTGCGGGGCTGCACCCGTTGAGGAGCATTACACCCGATCAGAGCGGGTGCAATGCCCACTGATGGGGTGCACGACCCGCTCGTAACAAGCGACAGCGCGGATACACGTCAGGGGCAGCTCGGCCCCCGCCAACGAGTCCGGCGCTACGCACCATTTCACTGACCCGTGGCCGCTCACATGGTCCTCACCAACGCGTAGTAGGCATCAGGCCGCAATGATGCTTGTTTCTAAGTGGTGTTACACCATTTAGCGGGGCATTACACCAGTTCGGAGATGGTGTAATGCTCCCTAACTGGTGTAATGCTCCCTAACTAGTGCAGCGCTGCCCGGCACGGCTCGGCTGACATCTTGTTGGAGCAGCTATCGAGCATATCTTGCCGCGCGCAGGCTTGTTGCTCAGTAGCGTTGCACTACTTAGCGCAGCATTGCACTGGATAGTAAGCAGTGCAATGCCTTGCTATCTAGTGCATTGCTGCAGCATCTAGTGAATCGCTCCATGCGCAGGGCTGCCGCACGTCACCGAGGCGCCACGACCGCGCCATACTCACAGACGAACACCCCAGCAAGCCCGCAGCCCCCCAAGCCACAACCCCAAAGACCCGCGGGCACACGCCGACCCCGCGACCACAACCCGCAACAACACCCCGCATACATGCGGGCGCGCGCCCGGCCAATCA
>NZ_ALCB01000095.1:0-33294 GCF_000282935.1 Actinomyces sp. ICM39 | reverse complement strand
TCCTTGAGCTGAGCTCGCAGACTGATAGCCCCGGCCTCGTCCCTGAATCGTGGGACGAGGCCGGGTTTCTTTATCGGGTGAGCGTGGCGGGCGCCGCCTCACTCGTCGTCATCCCAGTCTCCCGGGAGCCGCGCGACTCCATTCGCATCCATGCTGGGCCGATAGGCGTAGTGTTCAAGCCCGTCAAACGCGGGAGCCTCGGGGCGCATGTCGAAGGGGAGTCCGCCAACCTCAATCGACTTGGCGAGGAAGATGTTGATCGCATCCGACAGGCTAATTCCCCAGCGTGCGTAGACGGCTGCGGCGTCGGCCTTGATCTGTGCTGTCGTGCGGGTCTTTACTTCAGCGGTGCGGGTCATCGTTGGCATTGCCGCTCCTTTCATCGTCTGCATGATAGTCCCAGATTGGTGTTGATTTGGGAACGCTGTGGGGTGGTATGGAGTAGTAGGCTGTTGTTCCCTTGATCTGAGACCAGATTCTGGCCATAATTATGGCTAAGGGTGATAGGAGTAGCATGTCGACACTAACTATGGGACTCGCTGAGGCGAAGAATAACTTTTCGCGGGTGACAGCAGAGGTGAACAGGACGGGGAAGCCTGTCACGATCCTGAAGAACAACAGGCCTTGGGTCGTCATTCAGCCTGCGCAGCAATCTGAGAGCGCGGTCGATGTCGCTGTCGATTTCATGGATGCCTACGCGGACGTGTTCGAAGAGCTCGCGAAGTGACCGCTTTCGCGTTTTCCCGGGACGATGTGTGTGCCATCCATTCGGCTGCGATTGCTCGCTTCGGTGGTCTTGATGGCGTGCGAGACGAGGGAATGTTGGCCTCGGCTCTTGTGCTCAGCCGTTCCAGACGTTTGGGGGCGAGGAACTCTATCCCAGTGCGGTCGAGAAAGCGTGTCGGTACGCTGTTGGAATCATTTCGGGGCATCCCTTTCTGGATGGAAATAAACGAACCGGTGCCGCTCTGCTAGGTACGTATCTCAGGATGTGCGGTGTTGGTTTCGCGCCCGATCATGCGGAGTTCCTTTCGGCCATGCTGGGTGTAGCTGATGGGTCGATGGGATACGAGGAGCCTGTGAAGTGGGTGAGAGTCGAAGTCGCGTGATGGTCTTTGGCCACTGCGTCGTGGTGTACGGAACTCTGGAGGACGGGGTCTTGCTAGCGGAAATGGGGGGGGGTAGGCGTCCTGGGAGCTGGCGGCGGTGTGATTCCTAGTTTTTCTGTTGACGTAGGGCTGAGCGAGCCTATACTGAACACTGTTCATTAAGGATTGTCGCAGGTAGCAGGACAGCAGGATTTCGTGCCCAAACAAGTCATCGACCCGGAGAAACTGGTCAGCCAGGCCTACGCCATCGCCTCGCGCGACGGCATCTCCGCACTCTCCGTGCGCAAGGTCGCCACCGCGTGCGGCATCGCGGTCGGCTCAGTCTACGGCTACTTCCCGACCAAGGCGGACCTGACGGCCGCCGTGCTCACCCGCTTCTTCGAAGAGAACCTCTCCGACGAGCTGTGCGCCGTGCGCCCCGGCGAACGCTTCACCTCCTACGTGCGGCGATTCCGCGAGGCCCTGTGCGCCGCGCGCGCGGACATGAGCGTCGACTGGTTCGCCGAGATGCGCCGCCTCCCCAGCGCAGAACAGGAAGCCCTCGAGGCGGTACGCGCCCCCATGCTCGCCCACATCGAGCGCGGGCTCGGGCGCGTCCTCGATGCGGACGAGGCCGTGGTTCGTTCCCGGCTCGTCGGTCCCATGAGCGCTGAGGCCCTGTGTCGCTACGTGCTGCGCAGTATCTTCGCTTCCCTCATGGACGGCGGCGAGTGTGAGACGCTGTTCGCCCTCCTCGATGCTTCCCTGTACGACGACACCGCAGACGAAAAGGACGCTAAGAAATGAGTCGATTCCGCATCAAGAAGCAGCCCCTGATCGCCGTCGCCGGTATCGTCTGGCTGCTCGCCGGCCTGAATGTCGTGATCCTCGGCGTGCGCGCGGCCATCGACGTGCGCGATCTCGCGGCCCTTATCCTCCTTGCGCTCGCGGGCGGCGCGGTCGCCATCTTCTGTGCCTTCCACCCCATGTTCAGCAAGCTCGTTCAGAAAAACGCCCAGCGCATCGCCGACCTGGAGGGGGAGCGCCACCACGTCGTCCGCTTCTTCGACCGTAAGAGCTACCTCATGATGGCGTTCATGATGTCCCTCGGTATCGGCATGCGCGCCGCAGGGCTCTTCCCTGACTGGTTCATCGCCTTCTTCTACACTGGCCTCGGTCTCGCCCTGACCCTGGCGGGGGCCAGCTACATCGCGCGCGGCGTGCGCGGTCGCGCCTGGGCGTTTCATGGGACCGACTGAACCCGATGCGCTCTCCCGGCCAAGGCCTCGTCAATCGACGAGGCCTCCTGCCGTTTATCGGTCTGCTCTCCTTGGGTGCCACGCGATTACCGCCAGTGGTGGTATAAATCTGGCGGTAATGCTGGATGATGCCGGTGTGGCCGCGTGATCACTGGTAGATGTGTCGGCGGTGTCCGACGGAAAACACTTCGATGATGAGGCGGTCATCCTCGATGATGCACAGGGCGCGGTAGTTGCCGATGCGGTAGCGCCACTCGCCTGATCGGTTGGCTGTGAGGCCTTTGCCGTGGATGCGGGGGTCCGAACAGCCCTCGAGGTTTTTGCCGATCCATGACGTAATGAGTCGCGCGTCGAATCGGTCCATTTTCTTCAGTTGCTTGAGGGCTGCGTCGCTGTACTCGACGTGGTAGGACATTTACAGGCCCAGCTGCGCGAGTACCTGCTCGTGGGTGTAGCGAACGCCGTTGTCTGCAGCGATCGCCTCGCGCAGGGTGGCAAGGTCCTGCTGGTCTTCGATCTTCTCGAAGACGGCATCTCGGACGAAGTCGGAAATTGTTTTTCCCTCAAATTCCGCGTACTTGCGCACGACCTCGGCGTCCGTTTCGTCAAGGCGCATGGTCATGGTGGGCATGGTGACCTCCTCGGTCTGAATACAACGTATTCTATTGCTCTCTGGAGCCAGTGTGCAATGGTTGCCTCTTCTGTCTGGGAAGAGGTGCGGCCGATCATGGGGCCACTGCTCGATTACCGCCAGTGGCGGTATAAATCTGGCGGTAATCAATCTGCAGGGGGTAAGTAAGCTCCTTGCAGACTCGTTCGCGCGTGTCGCTCGTGCACTGCTATTGCTACATTGAGCGTGAAATTGACGCTCATTCCTAGAAAGATGAGGAGTCCGACGATGAGGTATGCCAAAACGGAGTTGTTAGCGGGCGGGGTGGAACTCCTCGTGAGGAACGCCGTCGCGTCGGATGCCCGCGCGCTGCGCGAGACCATGCAACGCACGCATGCGCAAACCGACTACCTGCTGTCCTACCCGGATGAGCAGAGCGTCGATGATGAACAAGAGGCTCGCTCGCTGGAGGAAACGGAGCGCAGTGACAATGAGGTCGAGCTCGTCGCAATCATCGATGGACGCATCGTGGGAAGCGCAGGAGTCTCAGCAGTGCGCAGTCGGCGCAAGGTTGCGCACCGGGCGCGCTTTGGGATCAGCATCCTCAAGGAGTACTGGGGGATGGGAATCGGCCGGATGCTGACGGATGCGAGCATTGACTGCGCTCGGCAGGCGGGCTACACCCAGCTTGAGCTCGAAGTGGTGGCGGACAATGAACGGGCAGTGTCGCTTTACCGGTGCGCGGGGTTCGAGGAGTATGGGCGCAACCCACGAGGCTACCGGTCCGCGACTTCGGGCTACCAGGAGCTCGTGCACATGAGGCTGGAGTTGTAGCCTCGAAGGGGCGCTGGTCTAGTTGGTCTGCTTGGCCTCGCCTTCCTTGTCGTCCTTGTCTTCCTTGGCCTCCGGGGTGCGCCTGCGCCAATACGCGTAGTCGCTGTAGATGTACTTGTGTTCCCACACTGGATTACTCGGGCCCCAATCGTACATCGGGCAGTCCGTGGTGACGTCGTCTGCCAACTCGAGGATGACATCGACGAGCTCGAGCCTATCGACGAACCTGTCGGGGATCGCATTGAAACCGATTCGTGCTCCGACGAGCGTTCCTGCGATTGCGGCCGTGTTGTTGGAGTCTCCGCCGTGGTTGGCGGCGAATGTCATCGCTCCCGCGATGTCGTTCTCGTGGCGTAGCGCGCAGAGGATACCAATTGCCAGGGCTTCGTCGGCGACCCACCCCTTGCCGAGGGCGTGGATGGCATCCAGGTCGCTCGAGGCTGAGGAAGCGAGCGACACTGCCGAGCGGATGGTCCGCGACAACTCGTACACGACCGTGCTGGAATCGGGGAAGGACTTGTCCAGAGCCTTCAGTGTTTTGTTGACGGCCTCGGCGATGGACAGCTCCTCGTGGACGATGTGAGAGACGAGGAGCGCAAACGCCCCTGATGCTATCCAGGCGACTTCGTTGCCGTGCGTGAGTGCCGCCGTGTTTGCCCCCAGCTCGACAATGCGGTTGGGGTCGCGGGAGTAAGAGAGGCCGATGGGGACTGCCCGCAGCAGGCATGCGGATCCTTTGGAATCGTTGACGGGCTCGTCCATCGATCCGAACTTCTTGGTTGCGGCAACTTCCATGACGGTGGGAGAAGGGGCGCGCTTCGCGGACAGGGCAGGGTAGGCGTTGATCCATCCCACCCGACTTCGGGATGCACGTTCGGTTGTCTGCAACCGGTACCAGTTCATGTAGAAAGCGTCGAAATACTGGTACACAGGGGCCATGATCCCGCGGAGCGCGCCTCGCGTGTGAGCGAAGAGGATCCCATTTGCGCTGAGCAGCATGAGCTGCGTGTCCGCGGTGATACGCGCGGTTCCGTTCTCGTCCAGGTCGTAGTCGGTGATCCCGCGCAGGCCGTAGCGTTCGACGATCGCGGCCTCTGACAGCGCTTTCACCGGGTATCCCAGCGCGTCTCCAGCGGCGCAGCCGATCATTGCCCCTCGGATGCGATCTCGCTTGTCCATGAATGCCTCCTCGCGTGGGTTTCGGCGTCGACCATGCTCAGTTTACCCGTCCGTGTTTTGAGGAGCCTTTGATCCGCGTACCCTTGACACGTGAAGGTTCTCGTCGTTCCCATGGTTGCCCGCTCGCGGATGGGTGGACCGTGGTCGCGCGCGCAGCGCGTCGCACGTGCGTTCCGCGACGGTGGCCATGAGGCCGTGCTCGCATGGGGAGACGACGGCAACTGTGTCAATCCCGTCGCTCCGACGCTCGAGATTCCGGTGCCCTCACCTCTCGGCCTGCCAGATGCCATCGCGCGCCACACCTTCCCCCTGGCCTCGCGCCTCGGCCTCATGGGCCGCAAGCCCGTGCATAGCTTCGAGGAGGTCCTCTGGCTGACCGGTGCCCTCGACGAGCGTTACACGCGCGTCGCCGTCGACGCGCTCCGCGCCCACATGCGTGCCATCCGCCCCGACGTCGTCTACTCCGAATTCAACCTCGCCGCCGTCATCGCCGCCCGCGCCGAGGGAATCCCGTGCGTGGGCAGCGGCTCGCAGCCGACGACCGCCTCTTACGCTTCCAACCCGCGTAAATCCGCAGGAATTCGACGCCTGCTGTGCGAGATGAGAATGCCCGCCCCGGCCTCGTCCCTGACGATCCTCGAGGGGATGCGGCGCCGCTTCATCCCGAGCTGCCCGACCCTGGAACCGCAGGCGGGGGAGCGGGCCGTCTACTGCGGGTTTCTGGACGAGCCGCCCGCACTGACGGCCACGCCTCGCGATTGTGCGCTCGTCTACCTCGGCGCGGGCAGCGTCCCCGCGGGCGTGGCCGTGCGCGCCGGGCGAGAACTCGCCGAGGTGCTGAGCTGCGACGTCTACGTCGCGGGCGTGTCCGAGGCCGTCCAAGCCGTGGAGGACCATGAGGTGACCTGCGCGCCCCGCTTCGACGTCGCTGAGCTCCTGCCACGCGCCCGCGTCTTCGTGCACCACGGCGGGCAAAACTCGATGATGGATGCTCTGTCCTACGAAGTTCCCCAGGTGATCGTCCCGGGGCGTGTCTTTGAGCGCCAATTCAACGCCGAGGCCGTGGAAAACGCGCGCTGCGGCCTGACCGTGCGCGCTTCCCAGCCTGCGCTTATCGCGCGTGCTGCCCGCACCCTCGTCGACGAGCCCGCCCTGACCTCAGGGATCCGAGGGGTGAGCGCGGAGCTGTCCTCGCTCGGCGGCGGCGCGCGCATCGTGCGCGAGGTTGAGGAAGTGGTCCGTTAGCCTCAGTGCCAGCCGCGCAGGATCGCCTCCAGGCCCCGCTCAAACTGGGCATTAAAGTCGTAGCGGCCGTCCAGGAGATCCTCGATGAGCGGGCGCAGCGCCTGCGCGTCCTCGGGATCGAGCGCGGCGCTCGCGGCCGACAGGTCGGCGGGCTGCTCGGGGGAGCCGCCCACGGGCGGAACGACCTCGGCGGCGACGAAGGCCGTCGTGTAGATCGACACCGCGTTGACCAGCCCCAGCATGTCCGCATTCGGCGTGAAACCGCGCCGGGCCAGCGTCACGAACACGCGCGCCAGGAGCGACAGCTGCTCGGGCGTCGACATCGGGTGCGTGAGCAGAAGCATGACCGCGCCCGGGTGGGAACGCAGTGTTGATGCCAGGCAATGCGCGTAGGCGCGCATGTAGGTCAGCAGGGGCGAGGCGGGGGCGCCTTCGGTCGGCTCCGATGCCTCGTGTGTGGGCGTCGAATGGGCATCGACCGCTCCGGCATTCACGCGGTCCAGGAACGACTCGAACGTGAGGCGCCAGACCTGCTCGGCAATGCCCTCCAGGAGCGCCGCCTTGTCGGGGAAATGACGATAAAAAGCGGCCTGGGAGACGCCGAGGCGCTTTCCCAAGGACCGCAGAGACAAAGCGGAGAGCCCCTCCTCGTCAACCACGTCAAGCGCGGTCGACAAGATGATCTCTCGCGATAGCGCGCGCTGGCGTGACGACGGCATGGACTCTCCGCTTCGGTGGACGTTACTCCCTGTGATACCGGAACTGTACCAGTGCCAGCCCCGCGATCACCGCGAAGAAACCCCACAGGACGCCGATCCGCGCCCCGACGTCGGCAAGTCCCGCCCCGTCCAGGCTCACCTCATGAATCGCGGTGATCGCCCAGTAGGCGGGGGACAGGCGCGCGGCGTGCTGCGCCCAATCGGGGAACGAGGAGACCGTGGAGAAGGAGCCGCCGATGCCGGCCGCCAGCATGCCGATAATGTTCGACAGTGACAGGGCCGCGTCGCGGCTGCGTGACCACAGCGCAAGCGTGACGCCGAGCGCCGATAGGACCGCTGAGAAACTGAGGAGAATCGCGGCGAGCGCGACGAGGGACCCGGTCGGTCGATAGCCGAAAATGAGAGCGCCGAGCGCGAGGACAACCGCGATCTGAACGGTCTGCATGAGGAAGGCGACCAGCGCCTTGCCCGTGAGGATGGTTGCGCGCGAGGTGGGGGAGGCCTCGAGACGCTCCCACGTGCCCCACGAACGCTCGTTGAAGAACGAGCTGATGATGTTCTGCACGGCCAGGAATGAGAAGAGGATCGCGATCGACGGAACTGCCTGCTCAGCGCCCGTGACGCCCGCGTAGCCGTCGGCCAGGAGCATCGACTTGAACGCCGGCATCATGAAGGGAATCAAGACGAGGGGGATCACCGTCAGGATGAGCGTGGGCGCCGGGTCGGTGAGCTGCAGGCGGATGTTCAAGCGGGTCATTGCCCCGAGTTGCTTAAGCTGCGACATGGTCACTCTCCTTGATGATTTGCAGGTACGCGTTGTGCAGGCTCGCCTGCATGATGTGCACGTCCGTCAGGCGCGCGCCTTCGAGGGCGGGCGAGGCCAAGGCTTCGCCGATCCGCGAACCTGGGTCGGCCTCGTCTCCGATGAGTTGGAGACGCCTGTCGTCGGCGCTCCACCCGTCGATCGAGGGGATGGGGCGATCGAACTCGAGCGTGACCTCGGCGCGCGCGTGGTGAGAGACGATCTCTTCGAGCGTGCCGCTCGCGACGATGCGACCCTCGTTCAGGATTGCAATGTCGGAGCCAAGCTCCTCGAACTCGGCAAGGTAGTGCGAGGTGTAGACGACGGCCGCTCCGTCGTCGGCGAGCTGGCGGACTGCGCGCAGGATCTGGCTGCGCGCCTCCACGTCCGCGCCGACGGTCGGCTCGTCCATGAACACCAGGCGCGGGCGGTGCATGATCGCCATGCCCGCGTGGAGCCTGCGCTGCTGTCCGCCCGACAGGTGCGAGGCGCGCTGCCCTCGCTTCTCTGTGAGGCCGAGGAGGTCCATGACCTCGCCCGCGCGGGAGGTGGCCTCGCGTCGGCCGAATCCGTGCAGCTCGCCGAAGGCTGCCAGATTCTGGGCGACGCTCAGGTCGGGGTAGATGCCCAGCTCCTGGGGTGCGTATCCGATTAACCGCGCGGCCTCGGTGGATGCGGGTCGGTGGCCGCAGATGGATGCGGTCCCTGAGTCGGCGCGGCGCAGTCCGCACAGGATCGTGATGAGCGTGGACTTGCCCGCTCCGTTCCGTCCGAGTAGGCCGAGGATCTGCCCGGGTTCGACGTGCAGGTCGACTCCGCGCAGGACCTCGTGGGTGCCGTAGCTCTTGCGGATTCCCCGGGCCTCCAGGCCCGGAGCGTGTGGATGTGACACGGTTTTCTCCCATCGGTTAACGCTGTTAACTTTGTGTCGCAGGTAAGGTTAACAGTGTTAACTTTTGTGTGCAAGGTGGCGCTGCGCGCAGGGGAAAACTGCTGATTTGCTGCGTTTTTCTGACAATCTGTCGCTGCGTGGGGGAGGCAAGCGGCCCTACACTGTCTGCGCGAGGCCTGAAGGAGGAGCGAAAGTGCCAGGTATGGATACCTACGACGCGATCATGCTGCTGTCCTACGGCGGCCCGAACGGCCTGGACGACGTCCTGCCGTTCATGCGCAACGCGACGCGCGGTCGCGGAATCCCGGATGAGCGTCTGCTCCAGGTCGCTGCGCACTACAAGCGCTTCGGCGGCGTCTCGCCCATCAATGCCTGCAACCAGCGCCTGATCGCCGACCTGTCCGCGGAGCTCGGTAGGCGCGGGCACGACATTCCCGTCGGGTGGGGAAATCGCAACTGGCACCCCTTTGTTGCCGAAGGCCTCGACGAGCTCGCCCAGGCGGGCGCCCGGCGCATCCTCGTCCTGCCCACCTCCGCCTACGCCTCGTACTCGGGGTGTCGCCAGTACCGCGAAGACCTCGCCGAGGCCGCGGCAGCTCTGCGCGAAAAGTGGGGGACGATCGAACTCGGCGCCGAGGACAGCGCCGACAACCCCGACGCCGACATCATCCTGGACAAGGTCCGCCCCTACTATTCGACCCCCGGCATGGCGAGCGCGCAGATCGCATCCGTCCGGCGTGCCTGGGAGGCCCTTGCTGCGCGTGGCGTCGACCCGACCGGGATTCGCCTGATCTTCGTCACCCACTCCATCCCCGTGAGCATGGAAGCAGGGTCCTCGCCCTTCCCGTTCCATCCCTCGATCGACGAGGCCGTGGCGGCCTCGGGCGGTCGCGCCGAGCAGCAGGGGAGCGAGGCCTCGTCGCCGGCGGGAACCCCGGCCACTGAAATCAGCTACGTCGCCCAGCACCACGCCCTTATCCAAGCGATCATGCCCGAGCTGCGCCGCGTTCTTGGCCGCGAGGATTTGGGTTACGACCTCGTGTATTGCTCGCGGTCGGGGCCCCCGCAGGCCCGCTGGCTTGAGCCCGATATCAACGATTTCCTCGAGGAGATCGCGGCCGACACAGCGCCTCCGACCGGCACCGTCGTCGTCCCCATCGGTTTCATCTGCGACCACATGGAGGTCGTCTACGACCTCGATACCGAGGCGAAGGAGACCGCCGCGCGCCTGGGGATCCCCTACGAGCGCGCCGACACCGTCGCGACGGATCCGGCCTTCGTGTCCTCCCTGGTCGACGTGCTCGAAGAGCGCGCGGCCCAGGCACGAGGCGAGAATCCCTCGCCCGTCACCGTGACGGGCACCGGCCCCTTCCACACCGTCTGCCCGAGCGACTGCTGCCTCTCCCCGGCGCGCCCAGGCCATGCCTCGTCCGCTGGTGCCAGCACTCACCCTGGCACCGCCCCTCATTCTTCCGGCGCGCCCGCCCGAGCCGCCGGTCAACCAGCCACAACTCAGGAGGACTCCATGTCTACCCCGCATCCCCACGCCGTCGTGCCGCCCGAGCAGAACCCGGAAAACCCGGGACATCCCGCGGGAGTGCCGGACCGCGTCGGTGAGCACGCCGCGCGCCACCACGCCCGCCACGCGGGTACCGAGGCGATGCCCCACTCGCATGCCGCGCACGCCCGCGTCACCGACCCGCGCGACGCGACGGACGTCGATTTCGACGAGGTCAACAACAAGCAGCACTACGCCCTCTACTCCGTGTTCGCACTCGGTGAGTCCCTGCCCGCCGACGACGGCGAGCGCGGCCGCATCATTGCCGAGTCCCTGGACTACGTGAAGGGCGCGGGTGCGGAAATCCGCGGCTTCTACGACGTGTCCGGCTTCCGCGCCGAGGCAGACCTGATGGTGTGGTGGCTCGACGACGATCCCGAGGTCCTCCAGGACGCCTACCACCGCCTGCGCGCGTCAGCGCTGGGCAAGTTCCTGGACCCGGTGTGGTCCTGCATGGGCCTGCACACCCCCGCCGAGTTCAACAAGCGCCACATTCCCGCCTGCTTCGGCGGCGTCGCGCCCCGCGACTGGGCGATGGTCTACCCCTTCGTGCGCTCCTTTGACTGGTACCTCAAGGCTCCCGAAGAGCGCGCCCGCATCATGGCTGAACACGGCCGCAACGGTTTCGCGCAGTACCCGGACGTCAAGGGCTCGACCCTGTCTGCCTTCGGCTTCTCCGACTATGAGTGGGTGCTCGCGTTCGAGGCCGACACCCTCGACCGTCTCGAGGGCGTCATGCACGCCCAGCGCTACACCGAGGCGCGCCTCTACGTGCGCGAGGACACCCCGTTCTTCACGGGTCCGCGCGTGAGCCTCGGCGAGTGGGCGGAGCGCCAGCCCCGCGCATAAGGGCCGCGCTTATCTGTCAGTCAGCCCCGGCCTCGTCCATGAGAAAAGGAACGAGGCCGGGGCTGACTCTGTCGGTGAACGGGGAGAGGCCCCTACGCGGGCGGAAACAGCAGCGGCAGGTCGTGGGCGACCTGGTTACCGACCGAGGTCATGGAGTGGCTTTCTCCCTCGTCGATCCACATCTGCAGGCTGTCCTCGGTCATGAGGTCCGGATAGTCCTCGCGGAGCTCATCAATCTGCGGGGTCATGTCCCACAGGGCTGGGTCCTCTGAGCCGACCGACGCGAGGATGCGGAAGTCCTGCGGCCCGTAGTGCGCGCGCTCGGCCCCGGCAGTCACCAGCTGTGCGATCTGTGCGGAGTCGTCGTCCTCCTCGCGTCCGATCCATGACTCGCCCGCCATCGGCATGTAGCCGTAGAAGTACTGCGGGCGCAGGGCAAACACGTCCCACGTGGTCGTCGCGCCCATCGAGAAACCGCCAAACGCGCGGTGCCTGCGCGAGGCACGCAACGACTCGTCCGACGTGTCTCCTCGTGCGTACGTCGTGTAGCGGGACTCGACCGCTGCGATCAGCGTGTCGATCTCGGTTGTCGCGAAGAAGCGATTGAGTGCGTAGTCGTCCTCGTAATCGTCGGTCGCGAACGACCGATCCGGATAGTAGGTCGCGAACACGACGAGCGTGGGAGCGATGGCCCCCTCGGAGGTCAGCTGATCGACGATGGGGGCCGCGCCCTCGGCCAGGCCGTCGGCGGAGCCCCACCACCCGTGCGTCAGGTAGACAATGTTTGCGGGAACCCCCGGCGTGTAGGTCGGTGGAACGTAGACGAGGGCCTCCTTCTCGTAGGTAGTGCCCTCATAGGCCTGCTTGTAGCTGATCTCTTGGATCGTCCCCTCCAGTGTGGAGGCAGCGAGTACGGAGGACGTGCCGTCCTCCTCGTAGGAGACGGGGGCGGGATCCTTCTGGCCGTGACCCGTTCGATTGAGGGCGCTCGACGTCAGGCCTGCGAGGCCAAACAGGGAGAGCGTGATCGCAACCGACGCGGTGATAACGCCCATCTTGTTGGAGCGGCGCACGAATCGTGTTGTCACTGCCCTCGCCTCGACCTGATTGTCCTCATGTCTTCCACTGTATGCCCGGTCGGGCCGCCGCTACTAATCGGTGTGTCTGCTGCTACTAAGTGGTGTCTCTGCTGCTACTCGTTGGCGTGGCCGGTTCTGTACTGCGTTCTCCCTCCATTTCCGCATGCAATTCCCCCGCAGATCTTTCAGGATTTGAATTGTGATCGTTGAAATTCCGCGGTTTCTGGGAGAGTGTTGAAATGGCCGGTTGGGGAATTGCATGCGACATTTGTGGGGAACTATAGCGTGTGTGCGGCGTGTGACCTGTCAGTCGCCGGGGGCTGCGCGCTCGTGGGGTGGGCATACCCTGGGTTTATGACACCTGAGATCACCGACCCGGCCGTCCGCGCAATCGCCGAGGAGATCGCCGCAGACCCGGCCAACGCCTCGTTTACGAAGCGTGGGATTGACCCGTTGTTCTTTGCAGGACCTGACTGCCGCATCATGATCGTTGGCCAGGCGCCCGGGCGCGTCGCCGAAGAGACCGGCATCGTGTGGAACGACCGCAGCGGCGACCGCCTGCGCGACTGGATGGGCGTCGATAGGGACACCTTCTATGAGTCCGGGAAGCTCGCGATCGTCCCCATGGACTTCTACTTCCCGGGCACGGGAAAGAGCGGCGACCTGCCTCCGCGCAAGGACTTCGCCGACACGTGGCACCCGCGCCTGCTCGAGCTCATGCCGAAGCTGGAGATGACGATCCTCGTCGGTGCGTACGCCACCAGGCGCTACCTCAACCTGCCCTCGTCGGCCTCGCTGACCGAGGTCGTGCGCGACTACAAGCGCTACCTGCCCGCCTACTTTCCGCTGGTTCACCCCTCGCCGCGCAATCAGATGTGGATGAAGAAGAACCCCTGGTTCGCCACCGACGTGCTGCCGGACCTGAAAGCGCGGGTCGCCTCTCTGCTCGCCTGACGAGGCCGGGGCGCGGCGCGTGGTGCACACTGGAATGCATGGACGATCTGCGCATTCCCGCTGGGCCCGGCTGCCCGCGCGGCCTCGTCGTGCCCGCGGGGGAGTTGGTCGAACGCTTCTCCCACGCCTCGGGTCCCGGCGGCCAGGGCGTCAACACGGCGGACTCGCGCGTCCAGCTCAGCCTGGATCTGGCGATGACGACCGCTCTGAATGACAAGCAGCGCGAGCGTGCCCTGTCTGTTCTCGGGGACCGCCTGAGCGGAACGGTCCTCGCGGTCACCGCCGCCGAGCATCGCTCCCAGCGCCGCAACCGCGCCGCCGCGCGCGAGCGCCTCGCCGAAGTTCTGCGTTCGGCCCTCGTCCCTCCCGTTCCTAGGCGGGCCACGAAGCCAACGCGCGCGTCGAAGCTGCGCCGCCTCGCCGATAAGAAGAGGCGCGGCGAAGTCAAGGCGCGCAGGCGTCGCCCCGACGCGGACTAAGGAGAACGAGGCCGGGGCCGCCTACGCCCACGCGCGCCCGTCGGTGCTCCAGCCGATAAATACCCAGGTGACGGGCAGAGGGTAGTCCAGGAGCCATCGTTCCCTTGCCTTTTCCGAGCTGGTAGCGGCGTCCTCACGCACGAAGTGCTGCTCTGCGTAGGCGTCGAAAAGCCGCTGCTCGCGCGCGGTGAACGGCTCGGGGCCGGCCAGACGACGAAGGTCCGAGCGGGCCTCGTCGAAGGAAGAAAACCTCATCGGGCGGAAGGTTCGTGTGGTCGCGAAAACCGGGACGCGTCCCAGGGATGTGAGCGCGCGGGTTACCTCGCGGACGACGCGCGGGTGCCTCGCCGAGCGTCCCAGGTAGGTGAGCAGGCGCGGGTCGCGGGACGGGAGCAGGCTGTCGGGCACGACGACCGCCGCCCGCGAGCGGGCAGCCGCGTCGAGCTTGTGTACTGCGGAGAAAACGTTCCCACTCATGAGGGAGCGTGACGCGAAGGCGACATCCACGCTGTTCTCACCCAGGCCCAACTCATCCCAGTCGTCCTCCCACGCGAGCAGGTGGGAGGTGATCGGTAGGTTCTCGGCTGCCGTGCGCTCGTCGAGGATCGCGAGCATGGCCTCGGCGAAGTCGCAGCCGTGGACGCGGTGCCCGGCTCGGGCGAGGGGGACGGCGAGCGTGCCCGTCGCGCACCCCATGTCGAGGATCTCCTCGCCCGCCTTGAGCGCGAGTAGATCCAGGAGCCAGCGCTCGTACTCGACGGTCGTGTCTCTCGTGAACGTCGCGGCCCGCTTGTTCCAATAGGCCTGCGAGTCGCGGTTGATTGTGCTCGCCTGTTCTCCGTGCGTGGTTGGCATCATGCGATGCCCTCACTTTCGTATCGGGAAGCCTGGCAGCATCGCCCGGCGAAAGTCAGGATAGTCCTTCGGATTCAGCGAGAAAAGATCTTCGTGAGGAAACGGGAATTATCTGGCCAAGCGCGTGGAATAATGGCCCAATGACTTTTTCTGCCACGCTGCCGAACTTCTCCAGTGACTACCAGGAAGGCGCGCACGCCCGGGTGCTCGACGCCCTCGTCGCCACCAACATGGAACAGACGAGCGGCTACGGCACCGACGAACACTGCGAGCGTGCCCGCGACCTGATTCGCGAGGCCTGCCAGGCCCCTGATGCCGACGTGTACTTCCTGGTCGGCGGCACGCAGACGAACGCGACTGTCATTGATGCGATCCTCCTGCCCTGGCAGGGCGTCATCGCCCCCAACACCGGCCACATCAACATGCACGAGGCCGGCATCGTCGAGCGCGGCGGCCACAAGATCCTCGACACTCCCGCCGTCGAAGGCAAGATCAATGCCGCCGACGTCGAACGCATCTGCTCCGCGTGGGAGGGCGACGGCGCGCGTGACCACATGATCGCCCCCGCCCTCGTCTATATTTCGCAGCCCACCGAGTACGGCACCCTCTACTCCCTGCAGGAGCTCGAGGAACTCTCCGCCGTGTGTCGCGAGCGCGACCTCAAGCTCTTCGTCGACGGCGCGCGCCTCGCCTACGCGCTGGCCTCGCCCGCCAACGACGTGACGTTGGCCGACCTGGCGCGCCTGACCGATGTCTTCTACATCGGCGGCACCAAGTGTGGCTCCCTCTTCGGCGAGGCCGTGGTGATCCCCGAGCGCGGATCGATCCGCCAGTTCGTCACCCAGATGAAGCAGCACGGCGCGCTCCTGGCGAAGGGGCGCCTCCTGGGCGTGCAGTTCGAGGCGCTCTTCGAGGACGGCCTCTACCTGACGATCGGAGAGCCCGCCGTCAAGGCGACCGCACGCATCCGCGAGGCCCTCAAGCGTGCCGGCTACGTCGTCACCATGGATTCGCCGACCAACCTGACCTTTGTGGCCCTCGACCAGGCGGGGCATGAACGCCTGTCCGACAAGGTGCGTTACAGCATCTGGGAGACCCTCCCTGACGGCCGCTACCTCGCGCGCATCGGTACCTCCTGGGCCACCCCCGAGGAGGACGTTGTAGCCTTCGAGCAGGCCCTGGCCCGGTAGTTCGGCCGGAGCCGTCCAGTGGGCGGGCCGGGTGGATCGGGAGCGTCGGGCCGGGTTAGCCTGGGCGCATGACACTCAACGTTGAGATGAACGACTTTTCCGCCCTGACAGCCTCGCGCCGCTCCACGCGTGCCTTTACAGACCGGGAGATCCCCGCCGAGGTCCTCGACGCGATCCTCGCCGACGCGACGACCGCGCCGTCCTGGTCCAACACGCGCGCCTTCCGCGTCGCCCTGGCCACGGGCGAGCGCGCCGCTCGCCTGCGTGAGCGCTATGGCCGTCTTTTCGACGAGGAGATCGCCGCCCACGCCCGTAAGGCCGAGGACTCGGACATTGAGATCCCCGTTCCGGACGGCGACTTCCCCGTGCGCAAGCGCTACCCGGACGAGGTGCGACCTGCTCAGATCGAGGTCGCGAAGCTCCTCTACGGCATCCACGGCATCGAGCGTGCCGACATCGAGGGGCGCAACCGCGTGAACCGCCGCAACGTCACGGCCTTCGACGCTCCCGTCATGGGCTTCGTCTTCGTCCACGAGGATATGCTCCCGTGGAGTGCCATGGATGCTGGCCTCATGCTTCAGACCCTGTTCCTGTCCGCCAAGTCGCGCGGCATTGACTCCTGCCCGGTCGGCATCCTCGCCACCTGGCGCGAGCCTGTCGAAGCCGAGTTTGAGATCCCCGAGGGCTACCAGTTCATCACCGGTTTTGCGCTCGGCTACGCGGATTCTGAGGCCCCGATCAATGCGATGCAGGCACCGCGCCCGCCGATTCAGCTCCTCGAAGGCAAGTGACGCTACGAGCGATACACCTCTCGGCGGTGTCCGACGCGCACGACCGTTACGACGAGGGCATCGCTAGTCGTTGAGCTCAGCGCGCAGGTCGTCCAGGCTGACCCGCTGTCCGTCATCGTCGCGCTTTGCCTCCCGGAAGGCCGCGAGATCGCGCGCGTCCTCGAGCTCTTCCAGGGCCAACAGATCCTCGACGCCGATCACGATTGCAGTGAGGCGGCCGTTCTTTGTCACTCCGATACGCTCGCCGCCGTAGGAGGCTCGCCCGAGGACGTCGGAGAGGTTTGCGCGGAGCTCTCGAGTAGACAGCGTCGTAGCGAGTGTGTTCATAGTGTCATTTTAGTACATTGTGTACACATCTGTGCCTTTGTTGCTCATCGTGAGCGTGAACAATTTCCTACGGACATACCTGACGCCCAGGCGAGCGTCTACCGTGGAACGAGGCCACGGCCTCGTGAAACGTTCGCAATCGGAAGGACCCTATGTCCAAGAAGTACCTCTCTGTCGCCTTCGCCTACGTGGGAGTCATTATCGGCGCGGGCCTGGCGAGTGGCCAGGACCTGCTCCAGTACTTTCTCTCCTTTGGCGCGAAGGGCCTGATCGGCATCGCAGCCCTGGGTGTCCTCAACGTTGTCTTCGGCGTCGTCGCGCTCCAGCTGGGTTCCTACTACCGGTCCGGCCACCACGACGAGGTCTTCGAACGCATCACCCACCCGGCGCTGCGCCGCGTCATCGACGTCGTGCTCGTCTTCTCGGGCTTCGCGATGGGCTTCGTGATGCTCGCGGGCGCGGGAGCGAACCTCGAGCAGCAGTTCGGCCTGCCCGCGTGGGCGGGTAGCGCCCTCTGCGCGGTGATCGTGATCCTCACGGCCTTCCTCGACTTCGACCGGATCATGAAGGTGATCGGTGTTTTTACGCCCATGATCATCGTCGCCATCACGATCCTCACCATCTACTCGCTGGCAACGCCTCACCCCGGTGTCGCCGAGCTCAACGCCGCCGCCACCCAGGTCACCCCGGCGCTGCCCAACCTGTGGCTCTCCACGATCAACTACTTTGCCCTGTGCGTCGTCAACGGCATCGCGATGGCCTTCGTGCTCGGCGGCTCGGTGCTACGCATCGGCGAGGCCCGCCGCGCCGGGCGCATCGGCGGCACTATCATCGCCCTCGTCATCGGCGCGGACGCCCTGTGCCTGTATCTGAACATGGATCGCATCTGGGACGTGAACGTTCCCGCGCTCGAGATCGCGCGCTCGATCCACCCGGCCTTCGCCTTCATCTACACGCTGATCATCTTCGCGCTCATCTACAACACGGTCTTTTCGCTGTTCTACTCGACGGCGCGACGCTTCTCGGGCGGGTCGACCACTCGCATGCGCATCGTCCTCGTCGGCGTCGTTGCCGTGGGCTACGCGGCTTCGCTCATGGGCTTTAAGAAACTGATCGGCGGCATGTACCCGATCATCGGATGGCTCGGCGTTGCCCTCCTCGTCGTCCTCGCGGTCGGCTGGCTGCGCGAGCGCTCCGCCGTCCTGCGCGAGGAGAACCTGCGCCGCAAGCTCATCCGCGTCCTCGTGCGCAAGCACGCCGACGACCTGGAGTACACGGACGAGCACCGCGCCCAGGCCCGTACCCTCGCCCAGGCCTCGGTCGTCGATGGCGCCGAGCTGCGCCGCGAGGCCGACTCGATCGCCGAGCAGATCGCGGACACCCAGGATGATGCCGCCGCTTACGCTCGCGCGGCCCTGCCCGTCGACGAGGCCTTGGTCGAGGAGGCTCTCGAGGCCGACCGGGCGAACGACTGAGTCAGCTCACCGACGAGGCCGTGGCCGCCTCGTGCGCGAGCAGCCAGGCTTTCGCGTCGCCTCCCGCCGCGTAGCCGCCCGGGGCGCCCGCCGCCACAACGCGGTGGCAGGGGCGGATGAGGAGTAGAGGATTGCGACCGACCGCGCCGCCGACCGACTGAGCTGACGCGGGGATGCCCGCGCCCCGCAGCTGGGCGACGATCTGTCCGTATGTGCGCGTCGCGCCGTAGGAGATAGTGGCCATTGCCTCCCACACGTGCTTTTGGAAGTCCGTGCCCGCAGGCGCGAGGGGGATGGGCGCGGGGGAGGGGGCCTCGCCCGCGAAGTATCCGTCGAGCCAGGCCGCCGCCATGCCGAGAGTCCGCGCGTCGGCGTCGTCCCACCCGGCCTCGGCGAGGATGCTGTCCCGGGAAACGGGCGAGGTCAGGTCGAGCGCGGAGCGCGCCACGGCCTCGTTGATGCCGTAGGGGGAGCCGAAGAAACGCTGCCCGGCCACCCACAAGCCGACGAGCGCACCACCCCGCGCGGCCAGCGTGAGGCAGCCGATGGGAGAGTCGTAGGTGGCGAGCGCCGGATCAGAACTGCTCGGGGTGATCTCGGTAGGCATACGCCCACACTGTCACGGCGACAGTGACAGCGCGAGTCCAGGCGTCGCGGACGGCGCTCAGTTCGTCGCCCTCGAAGCCCTCCGCGAGGAGACGGTGCCCGACCTCCACAGTCGGCGCGATGAAGGCGAGCACGTAGCGCAGGGGCACGAATGGCGTCGAGTCCGCCCCATCCGCCGCGTTCTTCGCTGCTGACATGTGCCGTGCGCCGATCAGGTACTGGTAGTCCAACCACGCCTGGTCCCGCTCGCGCGTGCACATGTCGATGATCCACTGGGCGAAGCGCGGCTTCGAGGCCTGCGCGTACTCGGGGTTTGGCTGCCCGTCCGGGTGCGCGGAATGTGCTGCCAGATACGTCTTTTGAGCCAGAATTCCGCGCCACGTGTCGACCATTTCCATAGCGTGTGGCGCCAGGATGGGTTCTGCTCGTGAGAGCAGCTCTGCGTCACCGGGCTGGACGTGTGCGGCGGCCTCGATCTGGCGTAGATCCTCGAGTGTGAGCGGGGATGTGGGGACGGCATCGGTGCCGTAGGTGTACCCCGACGAGTGGTTGTAAGCGGTCATGAGAACCTCCTTGAAACGATGCGTCGATTGTACAACGTGCTCTGATCGTGTGGGTCTGTTTGACATTCGGGGATGGTGTCGAGGCCATGCGGGCGGGGCGTGGTACGCCGCGCGAGTTCGCGGCGCGCGTAGTTGATGCGGTGAGATGGCAACGACGCTGTGGGGGGTTGCTCGCAATACAATTGATCTGTGGAACCCCTTCTTATCGCCGTGGCCGGAATGCTCATCATCGTGGCATGCCAATTCGTCGCGCCCAAGGTGCGCGTGGCAGCCCCCCTGATCCTGCTGGTCGTCGGCCTGGCGATCGGGTTCCTGCCGCAGGTGGGGGCCATCGAGATCGAGCCGCACATCATCCTCGAGATGGTGCTGCCGCCCCTGCTGTTCTCGGCGGCCGTGCGTATGCCGACCATGGACTTCCGCCGCGAGATGCACGCCGTCGCGATGCTCGCGATTCCCCTCGTGTTCCTCTCCGCCTTCGCGGTCGGCTTCGTCATCAACTGGCTGGTCCCCGCGATCTCCCTGCCCTGGGGTGTCGCGCTGGGCGCGGTCCTGTCGCCGACCGACGCGGTCGCCATCTCGATCGCGAAACGCTCGGGTGTCTCCCACCGCATCATCACGGTCCTCGAAGGCGAGGGGCTCTTTAACGACGCGACCTCGCTGGTCCTGCTCTCCGCCGCGATGAGCGCCGGCCTGGCCGCCGACGAACACGCCCTGAATCCGGGCCTGCTCATCGGCAAGGTCGCCATCGCCCTCGGTATCGCCGCGGGTATTGGCTGGGTCGTCGGCGAGGTCGGCGTGCGTCTGCGTGCCCTCATCAAGGAGCCCTCGGCCGACACGGTCTTCTCCTTCGCGATGCCCTTCATCGCGTCGATCCCAGCCGAGCACCTGGGAGGCTCTGGCCTCGTCGCGGCCGTCGTCGCCGGCCTGGTCGTCTCGCGTCGCCGCGCCGCCACGATCTCCGCGATGAACAGGCGATTCTCCCAGCAGAACTGGCAGACCATGACGCTCGTCCTGGAGAGCGGGATCTTCCTGACGATGGGCCTCCAGGCTTTCGGGATCGTCGAGGAGACCGCCGCGTTCTCCGGCGGCCTGGCCTTCGCCGCCTTCCTCGCCGTCATCCTCGGCGCGCTCATCATGGTCATTCGAGCCGTCTTCATCGCGTTGATGTTCACCTGGCTGGACCATCGGCACAAGCGCCGTCAGCGGCGCTACGAGGCCGAGGCAGCGCGCATCGAGCGCTTTGAGAAGCGCATGCACGAGGCAAGCGAGGTCGACGCCGACATGCTTCAAGCGCGCGACCTGAGTCCCGAACACTGGGAAGACGCGCTTAACCACTATCGTCGCCGCCTCAAGCGGCGCGCGCGCCGCAACGCGATGCGCGGATCCGACCTGGACTACTTCGAGAGCGAACCGCTGGGGCCGCGCGAGGGCAGTGTCATCGTCTGGGCGGGCATGCGCGGCGCGATCACCCTGGCCGCTGCGCAAACCATCTCGACGCATGCGCCGATGCGCGCGCTGCTGCTCACTATCGCCCTGTTCATCGCTGCTGGCGCCCTCGTCATCCAGGGCCTGACCCTGCCCGGACTCATTCGCATCGTCAAGCCCAAGATGGCCACGGGCGATATCTCCGAGGAGGAGCGCGCCAAGCTCCTGAAGGTGATGGGCTCCGCGCTGGTGGACACCGCCCTCGCCCAGGCGATCCACGAGGTCGACGGCCAGACCCTGCTGTCTGCCGGCGTTTCGCGCACCCTCTCACGCATCGGGCACGCGGTCGCCGCCGACGACGAGGCCGTGGGTGCTCGCATCGCCCGCACAGCCGACCGCGTCCTCACCGACATTCTCCAAGACACCACGCCCCCGGACGCTGCTTCCGCGAGCGAGACGGACGACGACGGTCACGGCACCGTCGACATGAGCGAGGAGGAGGTTGAGCGCTCCTTCACGCGAGACCAGATCCGTGAACTCGCCCTGGAGGCCATTCACGCCCAGCGCGACGCCCTCCTGCAGGCCCGCGACGAGGGCATCTTCTCCTCGGCCGCCCTGGAAGGGGCCCTCGCCCGACTCGACAACGAGGAAATCCTGCTGGTCTCCAGCCGCGGCGTCGACAACTGATCGCCGCTCTGGCATCAGCCGAGCGAGGTCAGCGCATCAGTCCGTCGTCACCCTCGACGCATACGCCGGGTCGTTCGTGACCGAATTGAGCGCCTCCTCCAGGCGCTGCGGGCTCACGATCCCGTCGCGCGCCAGGACCCGGTAGGTCTGGTCGGCCTCGTGCGTGAGCATGTTCGTCACCGTGAAACCGTTGCGCTCGTAGAACTTCAGGCGTCGCACGCGCTGCTGGTAGTTCCCGGCCTCGCGCACGACCGGCTCGATCTCGAGCAGCTGTGGCACGTCGCCGTAGCGCTCGCGGAAGTGGGTGAGGATGCGTGAGCCGTAGCCCGCACTGCGCGTGCGCCCGTCCACCGCGAGGAAACCCAGGTAGAACAGGTCGGGGAAGACGAAGGAGAAGGTCAGGGCGACCACGTTGCCGGCCCCGTCCTCGCCTGCGGGCAGGGATGGATCGATCCACGCGAGGAAATCGACATCGTCGCGCTCGGCGCTGCGTCGCAGCTCGGGCATCGGGATCTGCTCCTCGGGCGGGAAGGAGCGCTCGTAGATTTCCTTGACTTTGTCAGTGATTGGCCCTTCGTTGGGCACGGGAATCTGGGTGAGGTCGGTCATGGGATCAGTCTAGCCGTTCGGTCTTGCATGCCCCTGCAGGCCGTTCGTTGAACGAGGCCCGGGCTGGGTTTCGGGGACCTCGATGTGACGCGGGAGATACGACATCAGGGGCTTGTCAGGGGACGATCAGGGGTCAGTCAGTGAACAGCGCCGGTCTTGGGCGATGGTCGCTCGCCTATACTTGTCTGCGGAATCAACAGCAGATGTGAGGAAGAAGCGTGCTAGAGCTCAAGGAGATCGTCAAGGCCTATCAGACCGCCAACCTCGTGCAGGTGGCGCTCAACAAGGTCTCCGTGGCGTTCCGCGACAACGAGTTCGTGGCCGTGCTGGGCCAGTCGGGCTCCGGTAAGACGACGATGCTCAATGTCATTGGCGGCCTCGACCGCTTCCAGAGCGGCGACCTGGTCATCGACGGCATTTCGACGAAGGACTACAAAGCCCGCGACTGGGATGCCTACCGCAACAACCGCATCGGCTTCGTCTTCCAGGCCTACAACCTGATCCCGCACCAGAGTGTCCTGGCGAACGTTGAGCTAGCCCTGACCCTGTCGGGTGTCTCGCGCTCCGAGCGCCGTAAGCGCGCCCTCGATGCCCTCGAGCGCGTCGGCCTGAAGGATCACGTCTACAAGAAGCCCTCGCAGATGTCGGGCGGCCAGATGCAGCGCGTCGCCATCGCGCGTGCCCTCATCAACGACCCCGAGATCCTTCTGGCGGATGAGCCCACCGGCGCTCTCGACTCCAAGACGAGCGTGCAGGTCATGGACCTGCTGCGAGACGTGGCCCGCGACCGCCTCGTCATCATGGTGACGCACAACCCCGAGCTGGCACACCAGTACGCGACCCGCATCGTCGAGCTGGCCGACGGTTGCATCGTCGCCGACTCCGATCCTTTCGTGCCGGCCGCCGAAGACCGCCGCGAGGCTAAGCCCGCGCGCCGCACCTCGATGGGCTTCTTGACGGCCTTGTCCCTGTCGGCCAACAACCTGATGACGAAGAAGGGCCGCACCCTCATGACCTCCTTCGCGGGGTCCATCGGCATCATCGGTATCGCCGCGATCCTCGCGCTGGCCAACGGAACCAATGCCTATATCGCCAAAACCGAAGAGGAAACGCTGGGCGCGTATCCGCTGACGATCCAGAAAACGGGCATCGACATGACAGCCGCGCTGTCCGTGTCGGCCTCGGACTCCAAAGACTCTCAGCCCGCGCCCGACGGCAAGGTCGGCGTCTCTAAGCTTCGCACCTTCGCCGATACGATCCGCGACGCGAAGACCAACGACTTGGCCTCCCTCAAGACCTACCTGGACAACAACGGCGGCGACATCAATGCGATGGTTAACGCGATTGAGTACGACTACGACATCGTCCCGCAGATCTACCAGTCCGACACGTCCAAGGCGACCGTGCAGGTCAGCCCCGACCAGTCGATGAAGCAGATGGAAGCCGGTTTCGGTTCCGGGGCCTTCGGGTCGATGATGGAGACGAACGCCTTCTATCAGATGCCCGCGACCTCCTCGCTGTACACCTCCGCGTACGACGTGGTCGCCGGCTCCTGGCCGAGCGGCGCGAACCAGGTCGTCCTGGTCTTGGATGAGGACGGCAACATTCCCAACCTCTTCGAATACACCCTGGGTCTCAAAGACCACAAGGAATTCGACGACCTCATGCGCCAGTACTATCAGGGCGCCCTGGGGGATAAGAAGCAGTCCGGGGCGCAGTCGGGCGCGCAGTCCGGGGCCGCTGCCGCGACCTACGACTACTCCGCGATCCTGGGCACGACCTTCCGCCGCGTCAACGCCTTCGACAAGTACACGTGGGACGACACCTACAAGGTCTGGACGGACCGCTCATCCGACGCGGACTACATGAAGAAGCTCGTGAACGGCGGCCAGGAGCTGACGATCTCCGGCATCGTCAAGCCCAACTCCGACAAGGGCGGCGCCCTGCGCCAGGGCATCGCCTACACGCCCGCCCTGACCTACCAGATCATCGAGGAAGCGGCCGCCAGCCCGATCGTCAAGGCCCAGCGCGCCAAGCCCGACGTTGATGTCTTCACCGGCAAGACCTTCAAGGAGCTGGCGGACAACCAGAAGAGCCAGTCCGGCGGCTTCGACATGTCCTCCCTGTTCACGGTGGACGAGTCCAAGCTTTCCGCCGCCTTCCAGATCGACCCCGACAAGATGCAGATGGACCTGTCGGGCATGGACTTTTCCGGCATGGACCTGTCCGGCCTAGATTTCTCCAACCTCGACATGTCGGGCATGGACCTGTCGAATATTGACCTGTCGGCCCTCGCCGCGCAGTCCGGCGCCCAGTCCGGTATGGCCTTCGACCTGTCCGGCCTCGACTTCGGGGAGCTGAGCAAGGACCTGCCGCAGCTGGCCAACGTCGACTTCCAGACGATCATTCGCTCGGCTCTGGCCGACGGAGCCGTCAAGGATGGCGCGGCCGACTACCTGAGCGCACAGGCTTCCCAGATCGCCCAGGGCTTCCAGGACTACGCCCGCGAGCAGATCGAGGCGGGCGGCACGACGGACTTCGCGACCCTGGCCTCGGCCTACTTCTCTCAGCCCGAGGTGCTCGAGCAGCTGCGAGCGGCCGTCTCCTCGGACCAGGTCGTTGACTCCGACAAGCTCGCCGCGAACCTGACGAAGGCCCTCGGGGACGACCCCGCCCTGGCCCAGATCGGTACCGATGTCTCCACTCAGGTCATGAACGCGATCTCCGCGCAGATCGCCGCCCAGCTGGGCACCACCCTCACGCAGGGCGTGAGCGCCGTCATCGGCCAGGTCATGCAGGAGGCCATGACGAACGCGATGACCTCGATGATGACGCAGCTGTCGACCGCGATTGGTGACCAGATCGGCTCCACCATGGAGCAGTTCGCGACCAACATGTCCAGCGCTTTCTCCATGGATCCGCAGGCCTTCGCCGAGGCCTTCCAATCCAACGTGGACGAGAAGTCCCTCGCGGCCCTCATGGCGACCATGTTCTCCACGAACGTGCCGACCCTGGACACGAACCTGAGGAACCTGGGGTGGGCGGACATCGCCTCCCCATCGAACATCTCGATCTACCCCAAGTCCTTCGCGGACAAGGACAAGGTGAAGGCCGCCCTGGATGCCTACAACGCCGACAACAAGGCGGCGGGCGCGACCGACAAGGTCGTCACCTACTCCGACGTCATGGGCGCACTCATGAGCTCGGTGACCAAGATCGTCGACATCATCTCCTGGCTGCTCATCGCCTTCGTGTCGATCTCTCTCGTGGTCTCCTCGATCATGATTTCGATCATCACGTACATTTCCGTGCTCGAGCGTCGCAAGGAGATCGGCATCCTGCGTTCGATCGGTGCCTCGAAGGGCGACGTGTCGCGCGTGTTCAACGCCGAGACCGTCATCGAAGGCCTCTTGGCGGGCCTGATGGGCGTGGGCGTCACCTACGGGCTGTGCGCGATTGCGAATAGCATCGCCTATTCATCGTTCAATGTCGAGAATATTGCCCAGCTTTCGCCTCTGACGGCCCTGACCCTCATCGCGGTGTCCGTCGGCCTGACCGTTATGGCGGGCGTCATCCCGGCCTCGCGCGCCTCGCGTCAGGATCCGGTCGAAGCCCTGCGCTCCGAGTGACGCACGCGGCCTCGTCCCTTTCGGGGCGAGGCCGTGGCTCGCTTCCAGGGTGCGCGCGGCTGCGCTAACCTGGACGTAACGCTTGTTTGAGTAGCCGCGAGGAAAGAGGAAACATGCCCACTCCCGAGAAGCTTGCCACCGACGCCACCGTCGCCATCATGCTGGCCGACGGCTTCGAAGAGGTCGAGGCCCTGGCCGTCGCCGACGTCCTGTATCGCGCCGGGGTGCGCGCGGACCTGATCTCCGTGACCGACGCCCGCCACGTGACCAGCTCGCATGGCATCCGCGTCGTCGCCGACCTCATGTTCGAGGACGTGGACCTGTCCACCTACACCGTCCTTTTCCTGCCCGGCGGCATGCCCGGCACCCTGGGCCTGAAGAGTACGCCCGCCATCCAGACCGAGGTGCTGCGCCGCTCCGACGCCGCCCAGCCCATCGCCGCTATCTGCGCGGCCCCCTCGATCCTGTCCGAGCTGGGCGTGCTCGACGGCCGCCACGCGACTGCGAACCCCGCCTTCGTCAAGGCCATCGCCGAGGGCGGTGCGATCGTCCACGAGAACCCGGTCGTCGTCGACGAGCAGATCATCACCAGCCGCGGCGCCGGCACCTCCCTGGAGCTCGGTCTCGAGATCGTGCGCTACCTCCTCGGCGACGAGGTCGTCGACGAGGTCGCCCGCGGCGTCGTGCTCGCCCGCTGATGAGCACCCGCCTCGTTCCTTATCTCTCCCGAAAGGTCGCGACCCTCGCATGAGCCCGCGTAAGCCTCGTCCCTGGCCCGACGCGCCCGCGCCCCTGGCGGCGCCCGTGGTGGACAACCACACGCACCTGCCCACCCACGTCGGCGAGATCCCCCGGCGCGAGGGCGTGGCGCTCAGCCTCGAGGAGCAGCTGGAGCGTGCCCGCGAGGTGGGCGTCACCCGGATGATTTCGAGCGCCTGCGAGCTGCCCGACTTCGACCCGATGATCGAGCTGGCGCGCGCTCACGAGGGCGTGCGCGTCGCGATCGCGATCCACCCCAACGACGCGGCCCTGCACGCCGGCTGCGCGGACCCCTCGCCCGACGGTCTGGTCCCGAAGGTGCGCGACTACCACGTGCCTCTCGACGAGGCCCTGGCCGCCGTCGAGGCTCGCCTGGACGATCCGATGGTCGTCGCGGTGGGGGAGAGCGGCCTGGACTATTTCCGCACCGCCGACCCGGGCCGCGAGGCGCAAAAGGAATCCTTCCGCGCGCACATCGACATGGCGCAGCGCGCCGGCCTCCCCCTGCAGATCCACGACCGCGACGCCCACGAGGACACCCTCGCGATTCTCGACGAGCGTGCGAGCGCGGACCAGCGCATCGTCTTCCACTGCTACTCGGGGGATGCGGAGATGGCGCAGCGCCTCGCTGAGCGCGGATGGTACGCCTCCTTCGCCGGTCCGATTACCTATCCCGCGAACTCCGACCTGCGCGCCGCGCTCGCGGTCCTGCCGCGCGAGCTTGTCCTCGTGGAGACCGACGCCCCCTACCTGACGCCTGTCCCGTGGCGCGGCTGCCCCAACGCCTCCTACGTCATGGCTCACACGGTGCGTTTCATCGCCGACCAGTGGGGCGTTAGCGAGGCGGCGGCGTGCGACCAACTGCGGGCGAACACCGAGGCGGTCTACGGTACCTGGTGAGGTTTTCGTTCCTCCCGATAGAGGGAGCGTTGGTGTCTGCGTGGTGTTGTGACGGCGTTCTCTGACTGGTGAATTGCGTCAAAGTGGTCGCGCAACGGTAACAAATTGGTTACGGTGGGTGTGTCAGTCCGATTCGGGCTACTCGTCTGAACTCTCCGCGCGCCGCGGGGCAAGCGTTGATGAGGCCCTCGAAACGGAACCTACGAACTCTGGAGACACGTGAGCGTTCAGCCCTCCCGTACAACCGTCATTTCCGTCGCAGCCGCGACGGCCCTTCTGGTGGCCGGAACCGCTGCCGCTGCCGTCGGAACTTCCTATCGTCACGTGACCGTCGAGGTTGACGGCGTCACCCACGACGTGTCCGGCTTCTTCACAACCGCGGGCGATGCCCTGAGCACGGCCGGCGTCTCCGTCGGCGCCCACGACCTCGTCGCCCCCGCCTCCGACCAGCACGTCGCGAGCGGCGACACCGTCGTCGTGCGCACCGCCACCGAATACGATGTGACGGTCGACGGAAACCAGACCACCGCGTGGTCCACCGCTCCGTCTATCTCCGGCGTGCTCGCGGCCCTGCCGGCGTCCGCCGCGTCCATGGCGGCCGACCGCTCCTACACCCGCGCCGAAATGCCCGTCGCCGAGACCGGCGACACCATCCACGTCATCGCCGACGGCACCACGACCGACGTCGTCGCCTCGTCCTCCGAGGGCACGACCGCGATACTCGAAAAGGCTGGCGTGAGCGCCGGTCCGATCGACCGCGTCACCCTGGAAAACAAGGACGGCGAGACCACCCTGCGCGTGGCTCGCGTCGTGCGCGGCACCGTGTCCACCACGACCGAGATTCCCTACGAGACCGAAGAGCGTGAGGACGCCGAGGCCGAAGAGGGTACCGAGAAGACCGTGCAGGAAGGCGTGGCCGGCTCCGAGGTGACCGAGGCCTACCAGGAGACCATCGACGGTAACGTCACCGTCTCCGCCGTCCTGTCCACGACCCGCACCGAGCCCACCAAGCGCATCGTTTCCAAGGGTACGAAGGCCAAGAAGGCTGAGGATACCTCGGCCTCGTCGTCCTCCGGTGCTGCTTCCTCCGGCTCCTCCTCGTCCGGTTCGTCCGCTTCCGCGCCTGCCGCGGTCTCCGGCGACGACGCTGCGATCTGGGCGGCCATTGCCCAGTGTGAGTCCGGGGGTAACCCGTCGATCAACACGGGCAACGGCTACTACGGCATGTACCAGTTCTCGCTGCCGACCTGGCGTTCCGTCGGCGGCTCCGGCCTGCCTTCCGACGCCTCCGTCGAGGAGCAGACCATGCGTGCGCGCATGCTTCAGCAGCGTTCCGGTTGGGGCCAGTGGGGCTGCGCCTACAAGCTCGGCCTCGTCTGACGTGACATTGCCCGCTGGCATGCCAGGACTCTGGCGTGCCAGCGAGCGCCCACGCTAAGCTGACCAGCAGTACCGATAGCGAGTAACTGGAGAATTGTGAGCCATCATCTGAGCACCTCCCTGAGTGCGTCCGCCGCCAGCGCCCTGCACGTCCTCGGTGGCCGTCTGCGCTCCTTTGCCCCATCTCCGCGCGTCGTTCTGGGTGTTGCAGCCCTGACCTCGGCGGGTGTCCTCGGCATCGCCGGTGTCGGCGTCGCCTCCTCGCACACCTCTGTCATGCTCGAGGTCAACGGAGTGTCTCGTCCCGTGACCTCGTGGGGTAACACCGTCGGTGACGCCCTCAAGGCTGCCGGTGTGAGCATCGGCAGCTACGACCTCGTGCAGCCCGGCCCGGCTGAGGCCGTGCGTGACGGTGACACGATTGTCGTGCGCACCTCCAAGGCCTACACGGTGAAGGTCGACGGCCAGACTCGCACCCTGTGGACCACCGCCTCCTCGGCGGATAGCATCCTCGCCGACGCCGCGCCGCTGGGCTCGGCTGTCTCCCTTGCTGCGGACCGCTCCTCGTCCCGTGACGAGTTGACCCCGCTCGTGTCGCGCGCTCGTAACGTCGCAGTCACGGTGGACGGCTCGACCCGCGAGGTCGCCGCGCGCCCCGGTCAGGACGCGCGCGCCATCCTCGAAGCGGCCGGCGTGTCCGTTCACCCCCTGGACCGCGTGACCGTCTCGACCGGCCCCAATGGCGAGCTGACCATCAACGTCAGCCGCGTGACCCGCGGCGAGGCCACGACCACCGTCGAAATCCCCTTCAGTGAGACGACGGCGACCAGCTCCGACCTGTTCGTGGGCGAGTCCCAGGTGACCACGGCCGGCATCAACGGCGTGACCACGTGGACTGTGTGGCAGGAAAAGAACGGCGACGAGGTCCTGACCTCCGTGCCGATCACCGAGCACTCGACCTCGCAGCCCGTGACACAGGTGCGCAGCGAGGGAACGAAGGAGGCCACCCCGGCCGCCCTCGTTGCCGCCGGTATTGATCCCAAGGCCACTCTCGAGGAGAAGACCGAGGCGGACGGCACGACCTCCGTGCGCTACCGTGCGAAGCTTGGCACGATCTCCACGAAGGAAGAGATCGCCGCGATCGCCGCCGACTCGAAGAACGCGGATACCGCCACGGCTGCCGCCGCCGCTGCTGCCGCTGCCGCCGCCGGTGCCGTCCCCACGAACTACTCCGGTGAGGACCCGCGTTCGCTGGCCAAGCCCCTCGTCGCAGCCCAGGGCTGGGGCGACAGCGAGTACCAGTGCCTGGTCCTCCTGTGGAACCGCGAGTCGCAGTGGAACCCCTACGCTGAGAACGCCTCGTCGGGCGCCTACGGCATCCCACAGTCGCTGCCGGGCTCCAAGATGGCCTCGGCCGGCGCTGACTGGCGCACCAACCCGATCACCCAGATCAACTGGGGTATCGGCTACATCAAGGGCCGCTACGGCACGCCCTGCTCCGCATGGGCGCACTCCAACGCGGTGGGCTGGTACTAAGTCTGAGAGCTTGTGAGGGCCGGGTCTGACAACGAAGGTTGTCGGGCCCGGCCTTCTTCTGTATCTGCGGGTAGCTGTCCGGCTGGGGTGGGCACGTGGATAGGTTGTGAAGATGTGGATAGCTTATGCGCATGCGGATAGGCAAATAAGCTATCCGCATGTCGATAACCTATCCGCATGTCGATAACCTATCCGTACGCCGATAACCTATCCGTACGCCGATAACCTATCCGCGTGATTGCAACCTATCCATATGGTGCCCGTCCCAATGTCACACGTGGGCCCGTTGAATCGCACCGCCTGCGCTTAGTGTGGGGTCTGGCGCTGGGGCCGAGTGTCTCTTCGATGCTGCGTCGAGTCACGGCTCCGCGATGTGGCTTGTTGCTAAGTGGTGTAACACCACATAGCGGGGTGTTGCACCAGTTCGGAGCTGGTGTAATGCTCCCTAACTGGTGTAATGCTCCCTAACTGGTGCAATGCTCCCTAACTGGTGCAGCGCTGCCCGGCCGGGCGCAGTTGAACGTCGGTGAGGCGTGGCTGACAGGAACGGGGCAGTGGCATGGACGGTCGGCTCCGCGAAGACGCTTGTGACCGATGAGGTGTTACACCCGATCGGGAAGATTCAACCCCTTCTGATCGGGTGGAATCCTCCCGATTAGGTGGAATCCTCCCGATTAGGTGGAATCCTCCCGATTAGGTGGAATCCTCCCGATGGGGCGCATCCTGTCTGAGGCGCAGCGGCGCGAGCTCGATAGCCAAATAACACCGCCCTCGACGATCTCAGGGACCGAGCCGCAACCAACGCGTTTTGTCCATTGGCTCGGTTGTGGTCAGGCAGCGAGATGTGGGTGTCCGGCTATCCGCGGTGCCGCTGTTGTGTCACCTTGACACTTACCCTACAATTCCCGTGAAGGTTACCTAATATTCATCGTGTTTGTGTCAGTGAGGTCATCATGGGTTTTTCCGGCGTTGCTCGAGTGGTTGCATCGTTGGCGATTGCAGGAGCAGGATTCGCCGGTGGCATGAAGGCTGCCCCCGTACTCGGCTTTGGGTCCACGCAGGATCAGGGTGCGGAACCTGTCGTCACCGTTGACACGACTCTTGTGAAAAACTCTTTCGCTGACATTGGTGAACTCGCCACTGAGTCCTACAACTTCACCCAGGTGGGGAAATACTCTGAGGAGGGAACCAAGGTGTTCGGCATGGAAGTGCCGGGGACGGGTGCCCATTACCTCATCACCTATTCGGGTGAGGTGAAGGCCGGGGTGGCCGATGTGAGCCAGATTCAGGTTGAGGTTGACGAGGCGGCCCACGTTGTGACGGTGACCGTGCCTGCCGTCGAAGTTCTCTCCGCCTCCATCGACCCCGCCTCGGTCGAGACCTACGACCAGTCTTTCTCCGTTGTCAACCAGATCGAGGTCGGAGAAGTCACCACCTTCCTGGCGGAACGGGAGACCGCTGCCGCAGACGAGGCCATCTCCAAGGGCCTGCTCGACAAGGCGCAGGGGCGTGTGGAAGACATCGTGAAGAAGCAAGTCAACGCTGTTCTCGGCGAGCAGGCCAGCAAGTACGAGGTGCGCGTCGTTCTGCCGCCTCCTCCCGCCCAGTGACGCTTCGAGCCTCGCAGGTGGCCGAGCCTCACAGCGCCGCTTGCCCCGGCCTCGTCGGCCCCGTGCACTAGACTTGCCAGCGTGAGCCGATCCTCCAGCCCCCGCAACCAGCGCGACACGCGCAGCCGCCTCGACCCGACCCTGCCCGAGGGTGCCGTCCCCTCCGAGACGGGCCTGCTCGGCCCCCTCGAAGTCAAGGCCATCTCCGAGGCGCTCGGCATCCGCCCCACTAAGGTGCTTGGCCAGAACTTCGTGCATGACGCGGGCACGGTGCGCAAGATCGTCGCAGCCGGTGGCGTCGAAGAGGGCGACGAGGTCGTTGAGGTCGGCCCGGGTCTCGGCTCCCTGACGCTCGCGCTCCTGGAAGTCGGTGCGCGCGTGCGGGCCGTCGAGATTGACCCGCCCCTGGCCGCAGCGCTGCCGCAGACCGTGCGCGCCCGCATGAGCGAGGCCGCCGACCGTTTCCACGTCGTGACCATGGATGCGACGGAAATCAGCGGTGTCGATGACTTCGGCGTGGACTGGCCCGCCCCCACCAAACTCGTCGCGAACCTGCCGTACAACGTGGCCGTGCCGGTTCTGCTCAACATGCTTGAGGCCTTCCCCTCCATCCAGGGTGTCGTCGTCATGGTCCAGGCCGAGGTCGCGGACCGCCTGGCCGCTGGCCCCGGATCGCGCACCTACGGCGTGCCTTCCGTGAAGGCCTCCTGGTACGGCTCGGTGGAGCGCGCGGGGACGATCGGCCGCTCGGTGTTTTGGCCCGTGCCCGGCGTGGATAGTGCCCTCGTGCGCCTGACGCGCCTGGAGACCCCGCGCGGGGACGACGAGCTGCGCCGCGCCACTTTCGAGGTCACCGACGTGGCCTTCGGGCAGCGTCGCAAGACCCTGCGTGCGGCCCTCAAGAACTGGGCGGGCGGCCCCGAGGCCTCCGAGGCCCTCCTGTCCGCCGCCGGCATCGACCCGACGCGCCGCGGCGAGACCCTCTCGATCGACGAGTTCGTCGAGCTGGGCCGTGCCGTCATCGAGGCCCGCGCAAACGGCACCCTCGCGGCGTCGACCGCAGCCCGCTGACGGCCGCCGGTCACACAATCGGCAGGAAGAAGGAACGCCATGCGTGAAGTGCGCGCCAGTGCGCCCGGAAAAGTCAACCTGACCCTGCGCGTCGGAGCGCCCACGTCCGACGGCTACCACCCCCTCGTCACGGTTTTCGAGGCCCTGAACCTGCGTGAAACCGTCACCGTGCGCACCTCGAAGACGCCCGGCGTGCGCGTCGAGACAATCGCGTACCTGCCCGACGGCAGCGTCGACGAGGCCACGACCCGCGCCATGGCGGACGTGGACCCGGCCACCCACCTGGCCGTGCGCGCCGCGCGCGTCCTCCAGCGCCTCGCTGCCGCGGGCCCCT